>JBKECW010000002.1:0-14491 GCA_047975005.1 Bacteroidales bacterium
CACAAATCTCCGATTTCTTTCAGATATGAATTAATTTTCTGATTACTTAATATCGGGAGTAATTTTCCATCATCTGATAGTCCTTCATACTTCTTTAAGATGATTTTCGGAATCTCTAGTAGCGGTATGTTGATGACTGCATCTGTTTTTTGTCGCTTAGTCATTATCCAATCAGTACCGTTAATACCTTTTTGAATGTTGTTTCTTGTTAGATTCCTCACATCAACATAAGCTAGACCGGTAAAGCATGAAAAAACGAAAAAATCACGTACTTGCTCCAATCTTTTTAGGGAAAAGTGTTTCTTGTATATACGTTCCAACTCAACTTACGTCAAATACCCTCTATCAACTTTCTTTAAACGGATTTTGAAATTGATGAAAGGGTCTGCTTTTATCCATCCGTTACTCTTTGCTATGAATACTATCTTTTTGAGTCTTTGCAGGTGCTTTCCTGCTGAATTGATATTGCACTTACGTTGTGTTTGGAGGTAAATAGATAGATTCTCTAAGAACGTATAATTGATTTCTCTTAGAGCCATATCGGAAACATTGTAATTCAGATTAATAAAGTCTGCAACATATCGCCTTGTAACAATATATTTATTGTAGGTGGCTTTCACTTTTGAAACCCCTACCAACTTCTTAAAGTCTTCGTTGTGCTTATCAAACACCGAGAGGACGGTTTTATAGCCGGTATTCAATCCTAGAAACTCATTCTTCACTTTCTCAGAGGTAATGTGTTCATCGTGGATTGTTAGTTGGTGGTATATTTTATTAACACGAGATTTAATATCATCAAGCAACGTATTTATCTCCTTTGCAGAAGTCGTTTGTCCGGATGCTTTCCCAAACTTGGTACTCCGCATTGACGGCTTAATGTGTAGCTTGGTGCTGAATTGCACAGTTTTCCCATTAATGGTAATCCTTGAAACAATGGGTGCTGTTCCGTCTCTTCTTAGTGCATTTCTTTTAACGAAGAATGTGACTTTAAATGTACTTTTAATCATGGCATCTTTTTTTTAATGAAAACTCTTAATCTTTTTATGACTTTACTCCTTTTACAGTCACAAAACTATTAACTTTCGATGGAAAAGGTGCCAATCTAAACAAGCCAATTTCAGCCACTTATAAGCCAATTCCTGCCAAATCTGTGACCTGTTTTGCGTGTTTGAAAAATGGTCACGAATTAGTTCCCAAACTATGGCATTTTTTGGCTTTTTGCACATACTTACGACCTCCATACTTAAAAATAAAAAGTCCCACAATTCGTTGAATTGCAGGACTTCTTTGTTTTTGACCGCCTTTTGGCGTTTCTCTTGGTGACTCAGCTGGGGCTCGAACCCAGGACCCCATCATTAAAAGTGATGTGCTCTACCAACTGAGCTACTGAGTCAACATTTATACCTTTGTTTTTGTCAAAAGCGTTGCAAAGATAGGGTTTTATGTCTTTTATTCCAAATCATAAAAGATTAAAAAATGTTTATGCTGAGAGTGGGTGTATGTATTAGCCTTAAAAACAAAGTAGTAGTTAGGTGTACTTGATTTATAGATGTGTTGTTTTAATCTGTGTTGTCCTTAGAAAATTGTTATAAATCTAATTGCACAAGTGAGCTGTAGCATTAATCTGATTATAGAGGAAATACTGACCGCGCGCTTGGTTATGAGACAATCTGTGGGTATGTGTTAGATTTACTAATTTCAGACTTTGCCAACTAGCGGGAGAGTATACGTTGTCTTTTTTTTATATACGTACAAGACTCAAAATATAAAGAGTCTTGCAATATGCGAAAAAAGTTGTAATTTGCGCCAGTAATTTTGAAAAAATATGAATTTTTTATTGAACTTTATTTGGATGCTCTTCGGAGGGCTGACAACAGCAGTTGGATATTTCCTTGCTGGTATTGCCATGTGTGTAACAATAATAGGCATTCCTTGGGGGATGCAGTGTTTTAAACTCGCTCTTATCGCTCTATGGCCTTTTGGCATGGAAGTTAATAAAAAAGAGGATTTGAATGGTTGTTTGAATCTTATTCTTACTATAATTTGGTTCATAATAGGAGCAATTCCAATTGCACTGAATCACCTATTCTGGGGACTAATACTATTTATAACAATAATAGGTATACCTTGGGGTAAGCAGCATTTTAGAATGATAAGTGTTGCAATGTTCCCATTTGGCAAAGAAATCGTAGTGAAGTAAATTGCATGGGAGTGATGAGTTGATTTTTATTCATCTTGAAATCAACTCATCACTTGTTTTAACCCTCGCTAATCATCTTATGAACCTTGCCATCAGCACACCTTCTATGTTTCTGATGTCATCAAGAACCTTCTCGCTAATGTCTTTCTGACCTATGTCGATGATGTTGTATGCAAGATCTTTTTTATTCTTGTTGAGCATGTTCTCTATGTTGATATTATCCTTTGCTAAAACAGATGTTATCTGCCCAACCATGTTCGGTATATTTCTATTGGCAATTACTAGCCTTGCGTAGCCATTTCTCTCAAGCTCGGCATCGGGAAAGTTAACAGAGTTTTTGATATTACCATTCTCCAAAAAATCCTTTATCTGCTCGACAGCCATGATTGCACAGTTGGTTTCCGATTCTGATGTTGATGCTCCAAGGTGAGGCAAGTTTACGCACCTTTCCATTGCAAGTGTCTCTTTGTTGGGGAAGTCTGTTATGTATTTTGCAACCTTCTTGCTCTCAAGGGCGCTCCTCATTGCAGTGTTGTCTACTAGTTCGCCCCTCGAAAAATTCAATATCTTTACGCCTTCCTTGCATTTGCTGATAAAATCTTCGTTGACGGTGTGTAAAGTACTGTCAAGCAGAGGAATGTGTAGGCTAATGTATTCGGCTTTAGACAGTAAACTGTCTAAAGATTTTGCGGCTTTTACATTGCGACTTAAGCGCCATGCGTGCTGTACAGATATATAGGGATCATAACCTACAACCTTCATGCCTAGAGCCTGTGCCGCATTAGCCACTAACAAGCCTATTGCTCCAAGTCCAATAACGCCAAGTGTGCGATTTCTTATTTCCTGTCCTTTAAAATTCTTTTTGTATTCTTCGATGAGAGACGGTATTGCGTCGCCCTTGTCTTTGATGGTGTTTGCCCAATATAGAGACTCCGAGATGCCTCGTGATGCCATTAATAATCCGGATATTACAAGCTCCTTCACGGCTTCGGCATTTGCTCCGGGAGTGTTAAACACTACTACTCCTCTTTCAGTCAGATTGTCGCTTGGAATATTATTAGTCCCCGCACCGGCTCTGGCTACGGCTTTCAGGTTGGGCGAAAACTCCATGTCGTGCAGCTTTGCACTTCTGACCAAGATGCCGTCGGCATCTTGGATGTTATCTCCAACTTCAAATTTGTCTTTCCTTAATAAGTTTAAGCCTTCTTCGTCAATTTTATTGAGAGTTAAAATCTTATTCATGATCGAATTGCGTCTTTATATTGTTAATAATATCCTCTAGTTGCTTTTATTTTGATGTAAATATCGGGCTTTTTATTGGCAATTCAAAGTTAAGTTTCTGTGTACTTTGTCTATGTAGATTTGGATTTCTAGTTTTTCATGTATATATTTGAACCCTCAGAAAATATAATGATAGAAAGAAATCAAATATTATCCGCTTCTGTGCTATTGGCAATGTCAATGTGTATGATAATGCTATAGCCTTCTTCTTGTGTGGTTTGCATGAGTCGAAGGCATCTCTAAATATCCGAAAGTCTGAATATCCGAAAATTTGAAAATCTAAGAAAATGCGAGTAATACGTATAAGCGGAGGAGTGCTGTCCTCCAAAAGTTTAGTGAATAATTTTGCTGCTGAGCTTAGGAATGGCAACGAAAAAACATGCGTTGTTGTGTCCGAGGTGCAAGGTGTTGGTAGGATTATCTCCGATGGTCTAAAATCTATGACCAACAGGTTGCTTAACCCTGAGAACGTGGTTTTAGAGATAAGTAACTACTACAAAAAACAAACAATTTGCAAAGATTTGGGAATAGTAAAGTCTATTCTGGATGAGCTGTGCTCTATGTTTAGAGGTATTTACCTTACGGGGGATTATTCGGCAAATATTCATGATTACATGCTTGTTCAAAGCGAGAGGATGGCAACATATCTTCTCAAAAGTGCCTTGGAAAACGCTGATTGTGAGGTTGATGTTGTAGAGCCGGAGCAAATACCATTGCAAGTTACAAATGAGTATGGAAACGCATCTATTGACACAGCAACGGCAGTAAAGCCCTTATTCAGAAATACAAGCGAAAGCCTTGTGCTTGTGCCGGGGTCTTATGGTATTACCGAAGACGGAAAAGTTGCTAGAGTGGGGCAGAGTGCTGCCGACTATACCGCTGCCGCTATTGTGGCTCTGACGGGTGCTCGAAAACTGGAGTTGTGGGGCATGGATACTCCTTTTTATGCTTTCCCTTCCAAAAATGCCTCCGACTCGGAAGTAGTAGAGTGTCTGGACTTCTCCGAGGCTTCCGAGATGGCTTATTTCAATCAGGTATCTATGCATCCTCGTGTGGTCGAACCTCTATACGGTAAAAATATACCAATTGATATATTGCTCCCCAATGATAAAGGAGAGTACAAAATAGCAACTAAAATCTCTGCCGATTGCTCTTCCAACAAGAAAGGCGTTAAATGCGTTGGAGTGGCTCCTATTGCAATATTGTCGCTCAGAGGCCCGGGCGTGGGACTCAAGCCCGGAATACTTGCAAATGTTACAGGCAGCTTTGGTAAGCGAAATATCAATATTCGTTCTGTTATTACATCGCAAGTGTGTATAAACATCGTGATTGATAGGGCTGATGTTGAAGAGGTGCGACAAATTGCTGACAAGCTGGAACTAACAGCCGTCAGCGAAAAAAGCCTTATAGACAATGTTACTCTTGTTGGGGTAGTCGGACATCAAGAAAGTTTTGGCGACGACATATTTAAAATATTGGACAGCACAAGCGTGTCGATAAAACTAATGGAAGCAGGCATTGTTTCTACTGTGCAATACTTGTGCGTAGACGATACCGATTGCGATGAGATAATCAATGTGATAAAAAGTACAATATAAACTATTTAAAAATTGAAGTGAAATGACTTACAAATTTGAAACACTACAGGTGCATGCCGGACAAACTCCTGATCCTACAACAAAATCAAGGGCTGTCCCTATTTATCAAACTACATCTTATGTTTTTGATGATTCCGATCATGCTGCAAGATTATTTAGTCTTGAAGAGTTTGGAAATATATACTCTCGAATTATGAATCCCACTAATGACGTCTTTGAAAAAAGAATGGCTGAGCTGGAAGGTGGTAAAGTGGCAATAGCAGTGGCTTCGGGGCATGCCGCACAATTTGTTACCATAAATACATTATGCGGACAGGGAGACAATATCGTCAGCTCCCCGTTTCTATATGGAGGTACACACACGCAGTTTGCCGTTACATTCAAAAATCTAGGAATCAAAGTGAAATTTACTGAGACTCTTAGTGCCGATGAATTTGATGCCCTTATAGACGATAAAACCAAAGGTATATACGTCGAAACTGTTGGTAACCCGGGACTGCAAATACCCGATTTTGAGAAAATTGCAGCTGTAGCACGCAAACATAATATACCGCTTATCGTTGACAATACTTTTGGAGCTGCCGGATATTTATGTAGGCCTATCGAGCATGGTGCAAACATAGTTGTACAGTCGACTACCAAATGGGTTGGCGGACACGGTACTTCTATCGGCGGAGTAGTTGTCGATGCAGGCAATTTTAACTGGGCAAACGGAAAATTCCCTCAATTTACAGAACCCTCTGAAGGGTATCATGGACTAAAATTTTGGGAAGTGTTTGGCGAAAATTCGCCGTTCGGCAACATCGCTTTTGGTATCAAAGCTCGTGTTGAGAGCCTGCGCGATTTAGGACCGTCAAATTCGGCGTTCAACTCATTCTTGTTCCTGCAGGGACTAGAAACTCTCTCGCTCAGAATGGACAGACATGTAGAAAATTCACTTAAACTCGGCAAATGGCTGGAACAGCATAGTAAGGTTGAGTCGGTTAACTATCCCTCGCTCGAAGGAAACTCGCAATACGAACTGGCAACAAAATACTTGCCCAAAGGCGCAGGTGGTGTAATAACATTCTGTGTGAAAGGCGATAAAGACGCGGCTAAAAGAGTGGTCGACAATCTTAATCTTGTTAGCCATCTTGCAAATATCGGCGATGTGAAGTCTCTGATAATCCAGCCTGCGGCAACTACTCACCAACAGCTGAATGCCGAAGAGCAACTGAGTGCAGGCGTGCTGCCAACAATGCTCAGGGTGTCGGTAGGAATTGAAAATATAGACGATATTATTGCGGATTTCGAGCAAGCACTAGCAAAGGCTTAAAATATATGACAAAGTATTACAAACACCCATCTCCTCTTAAACTGGAGATGGGTGCTGTTTTGCCCAGTGTGGACATAGCGTATCACACTTGGGGAGAACTTAACGGGGACAAAGACAATGTGATTTGGGTGTGTCATGCTTTTACGGCAAATTCCGATGTGTTGGACTGGTGGCCGAATATTGTGGGAAGTGGACTGGCTATTGATACTGATAAGTATTTTGTTGTCTGTGCCAATATATTAGGTTCCTGCTATGGCACAACGGGAGCTATGTCCATAAATCCCGATACCGGAAAGCCTTGGTTTTCCAATTTCCCTCGAATTACCGTTCGAGATCTGGTGAATTGTCATGAAATATTGCGCAAGCACTTGGAAATCAAAAATATCAGAGCCGTGATAGGCGGTTCGGTAGGCGGACAACAGGCATTGGAGTATGCAATTATGTGTCCTGATGTGGTAAGCTCGGCACTTGTGGGAGCGTGCAGTGCCAAGCAAACCCCTTGGGCAATAGCATTCAACGAGACTATGCGCATGGCAATAAAGTCTGATAGTACCTATGATGACAATACGCCCGAAGGTGGATTGCAAGGACTGAAAACCGCACGGGCAGTAGCTTTGCTGAGTTATAGAAACGAACATACATACAACACTACTCAGAAAGACGAGAACGACGATGAGCTATTATATCACAGAGCCTGCTCGTATCAGCAATATCAGGGCGAGAAGCTAATTAAACGATACGATGCATATACTTATATGACAATGACTTATCTTGCTGATAGCCATAATGTAGGGCGTGGGCGTGGAGGTGTCGAAAAGGTTCTAAAATCAATAAAAATTCCGGTAATGGTGATGGGGGTCGATACCGACCTGCTTTATCCCATTGAGTCGCAAAAATACATGAGTCGCTTGATACCGGATTCTAAATTCTATGAAATAGAGTCGCAGTTTGGACACGACGGCTTCTTGATAGAAACAGATAAAATAAGCCTCCTGATAAAGGGTTTCATAAATTGATGAGATAGATGAGGCGAGTCATGAGACAAGTCTCGCGCAAAAGGGTGATTTTAAAAGAAAGGAAGCATTGAGTTTAGACAAACAAAACAGATGTAGGGGCAGATCAGCGTGCCTGTCAGGATGTTAAAAATCTCCTCCTGCTAAGGAGGAGATTCCGAAAGGTTGGGAGGTGGATGCTTATGCTTGCAAGCCATAATTAATTCAGCCCGTAGTGCCGCCTCGGGGATATATGTAACAAGAAAATATGCTCCCTGAAAGGGTAGAACATAAAGCATGGATAGGGCTGTTAGTCTAGTACCCAATATTTAGGCTCTTATCTAAATATATTGTGTTTGATTTTTTTTCCTTGGCAATCTTTGGTAACTTTGTCGGAATTTGAATTCAAAGATGTTGGTTATTAGGCTGATGTCAATGTATAAATACTAAAATCATTAAAAAAATGAGCATAGCAAGAAACAAAATGGTAACACTCTCTTACACACTCAAAAATGGCAGTGCTGGCGGAGACCTTATAGAAAGTACTAATGATCAAACTCCTTTGCAGTTTATATACGGAAGTGGTAGAATGTTGGAGCAGTTTGAAAATAAACTGGAAGGCCTGACCTCGGGCGATAATTTTGAATTTGTGTTGACTCCTGCTGAGGGCTATGGAGACAGGCATGAAACTCGAGTTGTAGAGATTCCTTGTGAAGTCTTTATGGAGGATGGCAAGATTAATACAGACCTTGTTTATGTAGGAAACTTTGTGCCTATGATGACGCAAGACGGACAGCAGATGACAGGGAAAGTGCTTGAAGTGGGCGAAAAAGAGGTTATAATGGATTTTAACCATCCGCTTTCGGGGCTGAACCTGCATTTTAGCGGAAGTGTTCTCGAAGTAAGAGACGCAACAGATGAAGAACTTGTAGCACTGACACACGAGGGCGGATGTAGCAGCGGAAGTTGCGATGGCTGCAGCTGCTAACTGAATGATAAAACAATTTGGCTGCTAACCTATAAGAGGAGGTTTGCAGCCTTAATGTTATTTTGCCTATATTGCTTAGTTTGTGATGATTGAAGGTGGTAAAAAAAATTAACCACAGTATGATTCCTTTTGTTTAATTATGCGTGTATGTCTCGGCTAGAGCAGAAACCCCTTTTGCAACTGAGAGATTGCTATAATATAACAGTCAACACACACACAATTAAATAAGTCGTTTTATCTCTTTTTTTTAGATTTCTTGAAAATATTTACAAGAACTGAGGAGCGCATTCTTTTTGTGCTTTCTCTTTTGTTGTTGGGGGCAGGTGGGAAAATCCCAATACTTACTTTGTCTCAGCAATAGATGAAATTGACGATGCCTGCTTTGAGGGCGTGGCGTCGGTAGGCATTTGCGGAGCAACTTCCACGCTACAATGGCTGATGGAAGACGCAATATTGTATGCCGAGAGACGCAATTCTTAATCCTGATATTTAAATGAGTAGTGCTGTGAAAAATCTTTTTTTTTGCGACTAATATTAGGTGTTAAGGCAGGATATACGAGAAATAGGCTTATTATCTTTTTTTTTCAAAAAAAACATTGCTTTTTTTTGTATTTATTGAAATAGTATTAACTTTGACGCAACTTATAGTATGAAGGAATGACATTTTATTTGATTATAATATTGACTCTTAGTCTGTTATCTCTGTTTATATTGGAGAGAATAGGATTTTCTTTGTGCTGTCCTAAGCAATATTTCCTAAATAAGGTTAACGCGCTTGCGTATGTCGGGAATTTTGCTAACACACACACACACACACACACACACACACACACACACACACACACACAACCTAAACCCACCCACCCACAAACCGAAAAATTGTAAAAATAAGTCTTTTTGTCTTGTAAGTCAACCTGGCTCCATTAGCCGCGTTCCCTCGTTTTTGTATGCAGGTAGTTACTTGTGCCGGTGTCTAAGGCGCTGTTACATAGCTTATAAGAGGGCTGTATCTTCTCAGGTAGACAGCCTGATTACCTATTTGTTAGAGCATTTAACGCTAACAAATGTTAATTCACTCGTATCTCCTTGTTTTTCATGCTGTTATGCGTTGCGTTTTCTCGCGCGTGCGTGTGTATGCGCGCAACTGCTTAAATGTCAGTTGCTTGACTTTTATTTTGCAGAGTTAAAGAAATATAAAAATGATATTATTGGGGCTTGTATAGCTATTTGTTCTCCATATCATGATATAGATTCATTTATTAATGCGCCGTGGCACAGTAATGTGACCCGGCGCGTTGTTTTTTGTGGCAAAGCAGTAATAACCAAATATTATATATTAGTATGAGTGCACAAGTGCTTGAAAATCAAATTAAAAACATCTTTCTTCGGTTAGAAGGTATTTCTAGAGGGGGAGAGTCGGTCTGCTCTATAATGCTTAGATGCAGATTACAGTCGAATAATATCTCGGGTTCTCAATTAGGAGTGCAGGATGTACTCTGTAATCGTACTTGTGATATTGCGGGGATTCGACTACCAAAGCTCTCCTTCCTAGTTGCCAATGCGGTGTTATTCATGCAGCCATTGCTGACAGCGCTTGGAGCCACACATGCTGTTGCTTATTCATTGTTCAAAAAATGTGGGATGTTCACTAATGTTGAATTGTAATTTATTAAAAAATATGAAACAGTTTTTACTCTTATTGACATTGTTGATTGCATTTTTTGCAATGTCTTTCCAAAAGGCGAGGGCACAATACGGATATGAGGCAAGTAATCCGCACGCGCTAACCATGTCTGATGTGGACATGATGGGGAATATGATTATTAAGTGCAAAAGTAGTTATACAAGCATTACTATACCTGCTGCAATAAATGGTGTCACTGTTAAGATTATTGGGCATGCACCTTTTGTATATCTAGGGGGTCATTAGCTATGTATTGGGAGTTGCTTTTTTGTTTGTAGTTGAGATTGAAATTATGTTTAAATAGTAAACAATATGAATAATTTTTTAGATAAGGTATTGGTTGTCGCTTTTTTGATTTTGATGCTAGGTTCTGCCCATGCACAGGATTATGGGAATAGTCCCAATCTCGTTAAGTTTACAACCCGTAATGACGACGGGATGTATGTAACCGGCGATACGATTATTTTTGAGGCAGAGTTCAGCGACTGGTTGGGAATAGACGTAGATTTGAAGGTGCGCCTCAACACCGGTGATACGGTAACTTTTAATTATAATCCTAAAAAAGCTGCCGACTTTATCGATCCTGATTGGGGAGATAAAGGTAAGAACAATGCTGTCGGATATCCGGCAAATTTGTGGCAGGGTAATGGTATTTATGATGTTCTTGAACTTGAAGGTAAGGGCGGTTTTACCGAGAATAAAGGTAAATTTGTTATTGCTGGAGGATTTTACTACTATGAGGAGACTCAAAATGATAATTTTGTGGTTACAGACAAGGATGGTAAGTTGCTGCAAGGTTTTGGACATGGCGCATTATTCAACGGTCAAGAGGCAGGTGCGGGAGTGCCACCAAATGCACTTACATATGCATGGGTTTATCCGCAACCTACGGTTTCCCCGACAGGGTTTATAGGTGAGGTGCGAGATGTTTTAGAAACCAACGATGGCGGTCTACTTGTTGGAGGAGGTTTTGTAAACTACGGCGGGAATGAGAACTATGACTTTCTTGTTAAGTTTAAATACGATCGCAACACTGCTAAGTTTGTTATAGATACCGACTTTATGGATAATCTTACTCGGAATGATGCTGTAGCAGGTATTGTGTGTAGTCATAATGTATTCCCGGGTATTCCTTCATATGTTTTAGGCACCGGTAAACCTGAAGATGGTATTGTGCAAGACGATGATGGCTCCATATATTTATCAGGTGGCTTTAATTATGTGGGTGGATATCAGCGATATAGTGTGGCAAAACTGAACCCTGATGGTACTGTAGATCAGACTTTCAACTCAGGTGATGATTTGGGGAGTAAAATAGGAGCTAATCGTAATGGGACTTGTATAGCCCTTGATCCAGAAATGCCGGATGTCATTTGGTGGGGAAATGCGAATACTTACTCAAGCCCCGAATATGGTCGTTCAGGAGTATTTCCATTATATAAGACAACCGGTAAGCCGGCAGTAGATAGAGATAATGACGACGATAAGGATGAGATGGACTTTGCTCCCGGTCCGGCAGGAGGAGTTTTCGGTATAACTGTTCTTCCTGCAAAAGGAACTTTGGATGCCTTGGGAAACATCAGTCCCGGGGGATTACTATTGACTGGACGAGGAAGTCCTAATGCACATGCCGGATATGCTACGCCTACAGGAGGAGTTGGAGCTAGTAATGACTGGGGATGGGGGGCTGGATATTCTGTAAACTATGCAGGTATCAATGCTATTCAAAGAGATCTTACTCCAACTCCGGTTAGTGATTTCTCTTTTGGGGGGCTGACATCTTTTGGTAGTACATATTTATGTTACACATTTGTTTTTGATGGTGTTGCTTTTCTTAAGGGGAAAATGTTTTTAGGGTCGCACTATATACTTTACGACCTTCTTATTGCCAATGCCGGTGGTCTACCAGCATTCCAAGCTAGTGATAACTACTTTGAGGGAGGGGTAATTGTGTTAAACTATGATGGTACTTTCAATACTGCATTTAATAGAATGATCGCTAACCTTGATGAGAATGATGCGTTGTATAATACTAGTCGTCCCGATGGAGACTTTAGGGCTGACGGATTTGGAGGATATAACTCTTCCGGTATTGGTAGTATAATGCAGGATGTCGTCACTATCAAGACTACTTCCGATGATAAACTTATTATAGGCGGTAATTTTGGTTCTATAATGGAAAATACTGATGATCCATATGGTGGGGCTCAACCTATATTGGGAACCAATGGTCTTCCTGTTTATGGGAATCAGGATCCTGATGATCAGTATGTTGTGCGTATTTCTTTCAACCGAGGTGTAGGAACGTATATTGTCAGTAGTGATGACCTTGTTCCACTGCTTGAGGTCGTAGAAGTTATATCATCTACAGGGGGAGGTGCTTTTGGTGATCCTATGGGAGACATGTCGCTACCTACGGATTCGTCGTTGATATTTGAGAACAATCACTTCATTTCAGTAAACATGCCTATCAGTACAGATGCTGACGGGTTCAAGACAAAGTGGGAGTTGGAGTCAGGTAAGATGACAGTAACTCTTCCAACAGTATCGGGTTCGGGAAGTTATAATTTTGTTGTGGATTGGGGAGATAGAAGCGATCCTTTAATTCCTGAGTTGGAAAGATATAGTGGCACTAATCCTACTGCTTCTCATGCCTACAGCACTGTAGGCCCACATATCATTACTGTATACAGTGATGTTGCTGATGCAGCCGGTTATTCTACAGGAGAAGGTTTCCCAAGAATAAGATTTAAGGATAAAAATGAATTGAGAATTAAAGAAGTGGTACAATGGGGTAATATCAAGTGGAAATCATTTGCAGAGGCTTTCTCGGAGTGTGCAAATATGAATATTACTGCAACTGATAAACCTCATCTGAAACTGGTTACTGATATGAGCTACATGTTTTCTGATGCATCATCGCTTAATGCGTATTTAAGTGAGTGGGATGTAGATAGTGTAGTAAACATGAGTTATATGTTTTTACGTGCAACATCATTTAATAATGGAGATGTGGGCAATAATGTAAGCAGGTCTTTGGATTGGAATGTAAGTTCTAAACTTACTAATATTGCTTCTATGTTCAACTCAGCTGAGGCGTTCAATCAGGATGTAAGTGCGTGGAATGTAAGTGGAGTGACAAATATGAGTTATATGTTTTCCGGTGCAACACTTTTTAATAATGGAGATGCAGGTAATAACGAAAGTAAAGCATTGAGTTGGAATGGAAATACATCCAATGTTACTAATATGCAAGAAATGTTTGGAGCAGCTAGTTCATTTAATCAAGATATCTCAACTTGGAATGTCGGTAATGTTACTAGTATGGACAGTATGTTTGCTAGTGCAATTGCTTTCGACCAAGATTTGGGTGATTGGGACATTAAATCCTTAGAACAGGCTCAAGGGATGTTCAAAGGGGCTAAATTGTCTATCGCCAACTATGATTCTTTGTTGATAGGTTGGAATGATCAGGTAGAAAATGGATTAAATAATAGGGCTGTTAAATTTCATGGTGGTTTTAGCCAGTTTTGTGAAGGAGAAAACGCGCGTATTAACCTTATACTTAAAGGTTGGGGTGATGGAGCTTTGGGAGGAGACCCTTCTGATCATACAGATCCTACTACAGGAATTATAGATGGCGGTCCGGCAAGTCCTGATGATTCGTTAAAGTTTACTAACTCAGTTATAGATATTTGTATTGGAGAAGATACAGTACCGAGTCTGACTAGCAGTCAGGATGGTTATTTCTATTTGTTGTATAATAAAGCAGATGGTTCTGTGCTTGGAGACACTGTTTGGGGAACCGGTAATGCAATTGATTTTACCAATTTGAGTCCTACAGACACTTCAACTTATTATGTGATAGCCGGTAATCCGGAAGTTTTGGGTTCATCTTGTTATACTGTACGCCTTGTTGATGAGCTAACCATTAATGTTGTTCCGCTAAGTAATGCCGGTACAATAGTAGCTAGTCAAACAGAAGTCTGTATTGATGGCTCGTCGGTATTAACTGTCAGCGGACATGTAGGAGCTGTAACATGGCAATCAGCCTCAGATGCTGCTTTCACAAATATAATCAATGCTGATTTAGGGAGTGGTGTAAGCTATACAGTTCCGACATCAGTAGCAGGAACTGTTTATTATAGATTAAAATCAGTGAATGGAGTTTGTGGAGAGGTGTACAGTAATATAATAGGTGTGACGGTATATCCTATAAGTGTAGGAGGTGATTTGTATCCCGGCAGAGTAACAATGGATAAAGACACTACAATAACAACTTGTTCGGGAAGTTCTGCATACTTGCGACTAGAGAATGAGGTAGGCGATGTTGTAAGATGGGAGAGCAGTACGGATAATTTTGTTACTATATCTGATGCTGTTCATATTTCTAATACAAATACATTCCATGAAACAGGATTATTGACAGAGAC
>JBKECW010000003.1:0-25814 GCA_047975005.1 Bacteroidales bacterium
CAGGATTGAAACCTTATATAACTTATTATAAGCAAACTATCGACGAAGATAATAATCTGTTGGATAGATGGTATAGACGGGAGAGACAGTCGGGTTTTTCAAAACAAGTGGCTGAAAATATCTATGTCACAGATAAGTACGAGAAGAAAATAATGCTCAAAGCAATTAAAAAATCACCCGTCGGCGAGAAAAAATATAAATATTCAGGATTGAGCTTTATGCTTTATCCTCATATGATTGAGAAATGGACAGGACAAGGCTATGTTGACTATCTTGAAACCGAGTTTTACAGTAAACTGGGAGCCGAAACTCTGACTTTTCATCCCTTAAAGAAGTTCCCGAAAGACAGAATTGTGCCGACTGAGTACGATTCAGTGTTCAGAAAACAGCATTTGCAAGGCTTTGTACACGACGAGGGGGCTGCTCTATTGGGCGGAGAGTCGAGCAATGCAGGCTTGTTTGGGAGTGCCGATGATTTGGCAAAGCTGTTTCAGATGTATCTCAACGGAGGAGAGTATGGCGGAGTGAGGTATATCAAAAAAGAGGTCTTGGACGAATTTACTAAAGCGCAATATCCCGAAAATGACAATAGACGAGGTATAGGCTTTGACAAACCATTGTTGGATAATCCATCGCAGGACTTTGACAATGCTTACCCCACACCCGAGGTCAGCCTCGAAAGCTATGGACACAGCGGCTTTACAGGCACGTTCTTCTGGATAGACCCCAAAAATCAACTTATCTATATTTTCCTGTCGAACAGAGTGAATCCCACAAGAGATAACAGTCTGATTTACAAGCTGAATGTTCGTCCAAGCATACATAGAGCGATGTATCGAAGTATAATCGGAACTCAGTGAAATAGTCTATATAATAGACAGAGGATATTTTAATAAAGCAGATGCTATAATGAGTTGCAATCCTTTAGTTTGCTTAGAGCTTCATTATACCCAAGCTCTACTATTTCTTCAAGTTTATTAAAATCCCACATTGAGTATTTGTTAATATCTTCAGGTTCGATAAAAATATCGCAATGCATCTTGCTATTGCGGATATTTTGCGATATTGATAGGTTGAAAACACGTTCTGCTACAGCCTTTGCCCCATCAATATCTTGATTTTTAATATCGGGGACAACATTCGAGGCTATAACAGAATCGCAAATAAAGCTCAATGGCTCGGCAGGCAAATTCATTAAAATCCCGCCATCTATATATGTTTGTTGGTTAATAATTTTCGGTGTGAATGCAATAGGAACAGAGGCACTGGCAATTACCCAATCTGTAAGATTATTACCTTTGCCAATTATTTTTATGCGTCCTGAGTTTAGATTCACGGCGGAAATCTTTAGTGGGATTTTTAGTTTGTTGAAGTCGTTGTGTTTAAGATATTTGACAAGTAGGTTTTTGACACCATCGAGGTTTACTAATCCGCCTTTTAAGACATCCAGCTTAAACCATGTTTTCGTTTTTTCAGTTGCAAACATGGTGAAGATCTCTTCTGAGGAGTAGCCATTACAAAACAATACTCCAATTATGGCACCCATGCTAGTGCCGGCAACGTGGTTGATCTTGATGTTTTTTTCTTCGAGTGCTCGAATAACCCCGATGTGTGCAAGTCCTTTTGCTCCTCCTCCGCCAAGGGCGAGTCCGATTTTGCCGTGTAGTGTTTTCATTGTAGTATCTGATTAGGGTTGCAAGGTACAAAAAAAATAAAGGTTTGGATATTCCCAAACCTTTATTTTTAGAGGAAACTGTCTAGTCTAGTGAATCCCTTTCATCATTTTATTTAGAATTGGAGCAATCATAAATGCGACAGCCGCAAGTATAATCGAATAGATAGCGATGAAATAGAAAGTTGGAAGCTCAAGCCAGAGACAGATTTTAGTCATTGCGGCGGCAAGATAATTCCCTAGTGCTATTGATGCAAACCAAGTGCCCATCATTATTGAGGTGATTTTTGGAGGCGATAGTTTAGTAATCATGGATAGACCAACAGGAGACATGCAGAGTTCGCCAACTGTATGTAGTAAATAGACCATTACGAGCCACAAGGGGCTAATCAAGCCCATTTGTGCTTTGTCATCTGCAATTCCCATTACCAAGAATCCGAGAGAAAGAAATACTAAGGAGAATCCAAACTTGTTAGGAGTTCTGGGATTTAGTTTTTTTGCTGAAAGTTTGTCCCAGATTATGGTAAATATAGGTGCAAGCACTACTATGAATAAGGCATTTATAGACTGAAACCATGATGCCGGTATTTCCCAGCTGCCTATGAGTCTGTTTGTTGACTCGTTGGCAAAGGTGTTGAATGATGTTCCTGCCTGTTCAAACCCTGACCAAAATGCAATGTTGAAGAATGCAAGAACAAATATAACTCCTACGCGACTCCACTCCGTCTTGCCACTTGTGTTTACAAATATGGTGTAACCCAGATAGGCAAGTCCTACGGCAACAACTGTAAATCCGATAATCTCTGTAATATTGCTTGGAATAGATAACAGTCCGTATATTATTAATAGAATAATCAGACTTATGCCAATAGTGTTAAGAACAATCTTACTCCAGTCGGTTCTGTCCAGTCGGTTCTTTACATTGCCGTCGTCATTGGGACGTAGGCCAATGCTGTAATGTGATTCTTTTTGTTGCACAGATGTTTCTCTGGTAAAAAACCAGATTGTTGATGCAATCATGCCGAGTCCGGCTGTAACAAACCCCCAGTGCCAACCAATTTTTTCTGCTAAAGTTCCTCCAATAAAGTTTGTAATCAGAGCACCCAGGTTGATACCCATATAGAAGATTGTAAAACCGTTATCTCGCTTTTCGTCTCCATCTTTGTATAGACCTCCAACCATTGTTGATATTACCGGCTTGAAGAATCCATTGCCTAAAATAAGTAGTCCTAACCCTGCGTATAGAGAAAATTGTTGAATAAACTGCAAGTCTCCAGTGTGGGTCATTTTTCCATAATAAGAGCCTAGTGCCATCGTAAACTGTCCTAATGCCATCATTATAGCTCCGACGTATATTGAGAATCGTTGCCCCCAGAATTTGTCTGCTACAATTCCTCCTATGATTGGAGTTAGATAAACCAAAGAGGTAAATAATCCATATACAGAGTATGCCTCTGTTTTTTCTAGACCAAATCCTCCGCTTGCAAGTTGGGCTGTCAAGAATAGAACGAAAAATCCTCTCATTCCATAATAACTAAATCTCTCCCAAAACTCTGTCGCAAACAAGGTTGCTAGTCCTCCGGGATGTCCAAAAAAACTCGTGTCTTTGTCGCTCGTAGTACTTTTATTGCTCATGATATAATATTAATGTGTTTTTTAGATTAAAATCTCGTAAAGATAGTGATATTTTTAATTATAGACTGTCTGTTGCTTACGAGATTCTGATTTTTTTTAGTTTCGTCATAATCCATATAATTATGTATACGCATATTAAGGCGAGTACAATTGATGGACCGGAGGGGATATCTGCAAAATAGGATACATATAGTCCCAGCACTGATCCAGAAGCTCCAAATACTGAAGATAGTAGCATCTGCCGACCTAATGATTTTGATAGTAGTCCTGCTATTGCCTGAGGAATAGTCATCAACGCGATAATCAGAATAACTCCTGCTACTCGTATGTTTAATACGATTGTGATTGCAATTATGACTGATAAAGAGTAGTTTATAAGGTTTGTTGGTAGTCCGGCTACTTTGGCGTATTCTTCGTCAAATGCAGAGTACAGTATTGGTCTGTAAAACGTAGAGAATAATAATGTTACGCCTGCAACGAGTGCAACCATTAGTGCTAATTCTGAACTTGTTACCCCGAGAATGCTTCCGAATAGGAAGGACTCAATACTAGGTGTATAGCCCTTGGTTAGCTTTGTGAATATTACTCCTAGCGACATCCCTAATGCCCACCAGATTGCTATTGACGAGTCCTCGCGTATAGTGCTTCTTTGTGATAATAGTCTTACCCCAATTGCGGCGATAGCTGCAAATACTATGCCGCCAAGCAGTGGTGATATTCCTAAAAAAAGAGCAAGTCCAATGCCGCCAAATGATGCGTGGGTAATCCCTCCACTTATAAACACTATTCTTTTTGATACTATATACGAGCCGACAATCCCACAACTAATACCAGATAGTATTGAGGCAAATATGGCGTTTACAAACATGTTGTATTGAAAAAGACTGAATAGTTCTGTCATGATTTAGTGATTTTCAAGTATCTTCACGTTGATGTTTTTGTGTTCGACGAACGATAAGTCTGATGAGCAGTTACTTATGGAGTCTAAGTACGATTGCGGGCTGTCGTGAATATGGACGTGTTTGTTTACGCAAAAAATAGACTTGACATTCTTGTAGACTGTACCCACATCATGCGATACAAGCATTATTGCCATTGTCTTATTGAGCTCTCTGAGCAGGTCATACATTTCACTTTCAAACTTATTGTCGACATAAGTGTTCGGTTCGTCTAGTATAAGTAGTTCAGGATTTCCTATCACGGCTCGACAGATGTATACACGCTGTCGTTGCCCGCCTGATAGTTCTCCTATGGGGCGCTTTTGTAAGCCGGCGATGCCCATTTGTTTCATGACTAAGTCTATGCGTTGGCGATCCATCCTGCGCTGAATCTTTGAGTAAATACCAAAGTTGATAACTTCCTCTACTGATATTGGAAATTTGAAGTCGATGTTGTTGACTTGTGGGACATAGCCGATTTTCAGGTCTTTAGCCTTCTCGATTTTACCTTTGTAAGGATTTATCAGACCTACCAAAGCCTTTACCAGTGTAGATTTTCCTCCGCCGTTTGGTCCTATTACGCCAACAAAGTCCTTGTTGCTTACAAGTATATTAGCATTGTCGATGGCGAGCAAAGAGCCATATCGGACACTTAGGTTTGTCGTGCTGAGTAGTGTTGTCATTTAGCAATCTGTTCTGCGATATTAATCATGCTTTCTTCCCATTTCTCAGAGAGAATCTCTATGCTTACAACTTTTGCTCCGGTCTCTTTAGCCAGAGTCTCGGCATTGCTCTTGTCAAATTCTTCTTGTATAAAAATCAGAGATATATCTTTTGCCTTTGCTTCATCGACTAAAACTCTTAATTGTTTTGCCGATGGCGATTTTCCATCTATTTCCATAGGAAACTGTTTGCAGTCGTATTGGCGGGCAAAATATGTCAATGCTGGATGGTAGATCATAAAGTTCTTATTGTTGGCATTTTTTAGAGAGGCGTTTACGATTTTGTTTGTATTGTCAATTCTGATTAGTAGGGCATTGAGGTTCTTAGCAATTTCGTCTTTTCTTTCGGGAAACACCTCTGATAGGGCAGATGCGCTATTCTTTGCAAGGATTTTCATTTCGTTGGTGCTCATCCATACGTGTGGGTCTATACCGCCTTCGTGAGTGTGGTCGCCGTGTACTACTTCATCGCCTTTGATGAGTGCCACGCCCTCTGATGTATTGTAGATAATAATGTCCTTGTTGTTGTCGCCAATGCCTTTTGTCCATTGCTTTTCGAAGCCTAAATTGCCGATTTGTAGCCACGCCTTTGCCGTTGATATTTCTTTCATTTGTGATGCTGAAAGATCGTAGGTAGCAGGGCTTGCTCCTGTTGGCACAAGAACGGTGCAGATGGCCGAATCTGGCAATAGACCTTCCACAATATACCTTTGTGGGACTATTGTTATCAGTATTCTGTCTTTGATGCTCGAGTTATCGGCATTATGAGTGCAGGATGTAATCAGAGTTGATAGAATAAAAATGTATGATAGAATATACTTCATCGTTGTTTTGTTTCGTTTGATATTCAAGGCTTAATTACATAAGCCAATTTAATATACTGCAAAAATAACATATTAATCTTGGAAGGCATAGACTTATTGCAGATAAAAACTTAATGGGAATGAGTTTCCTATTCTTAAGCAAATTTGTACATTTGCGAGGTTTATTCGGACAAGATTAGCTACAAGGATAATATTATTATGAGATATTCAGAAAAAGAATTTGACGACATTCGTCCCTTCAATGATACCGAATTTTTAAAAGAGTGGGATACTATTTTAAAAACAGAGGGCTTTGAGAATGGATTAAATTACCTTTTTAAAGATGCCGAGGTTCGGCATAAGGTCATGGATATTGCCAAGGGATTGCGGTCTGTCGACGATTTGCAGGAGAAAGTGATGACTGTTGTATTGGAACGTATTGTTTCTACATCGAGTGCTGGAATTAGCGATAGTGGCTTTGAGAATGTGGATGCAAGTCGTCCGTGTTTGTATATGTCCAATCACAGAGATATTGTTTTAGATACGGGTTTTCTGAATTTATTGGTTTATAAGCATAACCTGCCGTTTACAAGAACGGCTATAGGCAGTAATCTTCTCCTCAACAGTTGGATAGAGGGCATGGTTAAGCTCAATCGTTCTTTTGTTGTTAAGCGAGGTTTGCCTGTTCGCGAGCAGTTAGGAGCATCCAAGCATTTGTCTCGTTACATTCGGCACTCACTGGTAGATGCAGGATGTCCCATTTGGATTGCACAAAGAGAGGGGCGCACTAAAAATGGCGATGATAAGACTCAGGCAAGTGTCCTGAAAATGCTAAATCTTTCTAACGAGACCGCTTCTTTTGTCGATGGGTTCAGAGAGTTAAATATTGTGCCATTGTCAATATCCTACGAGGTAGAGCCATGTCTGACTGCAAAAATAGATGAGAATATACTTCGTGACCGAGGAGAGTTTGAAAAAGCAAAAGAGCACGACCTTGCGGCAATGTTTAACGGTATAGACCAGTACAAGGGATATATTCATTTTGGGTGTAGTTCGCCTGTCGAAATTCGAGAACAGGACTTTAGCGATTTAAACAAAAAAGATGCGCTTGCAAAGCTTGCCGCACTTATAGACAAACAGATATATAAAGAATTCAAGCTCTTTCCTTTTCATTATATTGCTTTTGATAGACTGTCATCGCAGAATAGGAACAATGATAAATACACTGACAATGATATAAAAAGATTTGATGACTTGCTTGCTGATAATATCGCAAAACTGTCTGATTATAATGCTGATGAGGTTCGTGGTAAATTTATGGAGATTTATTCAAATCCTGTGAAAAATAGGAGCCTTAGATCTGACGTTGCTATTAAATAACTCTTGCTAAATTGGCATTTGGAGCCTATGATGAGTAGGTAATAGCCTGTATCAAAGAAGAATTATAAAATATAAAAAAAAAGAGATGTACGGAAAATTTAAGGAAGAGCTACGGGCTCAGTTAGACGAGTTAAGAGGTCAAGGCTTATTTAAGACTGAGCGTATTATTCAGTCCTCGCAAAGTTCGGAAATAGAAGTAGCCGGCAAGAAAGTAACAAACTTCTGTGCCAATAATTACTTGGGTCTAGCAAATAATGCCAGAGTGGTAAAGGCTGCACAGTCCATTATGGATAAATGGGGCTTCGGGCTGTCATCAGTTCGTTTTATATGCGGCACGCAGGAAATACACAAAGATTTAGAGGCAAGAGTATCTAGTTTTTTAGGAACAGAAGATACTATACTTTATTGTGCTGCGTTCGATGCAAATGGCGGAGTATTCGAACCCTTGTTGAACGAGAAATGTGCTATAATTTCCGATGAATTAAATCACGCATCTATAATTGACGGTGTACGTCTGTGCAAAGCACAGAGATTCAGGTATAAGCACTCTAATATGGACGAATTGAGGCAGTGTCTCGAAGATGCCAAAGGCTGCGAGTTTAAGATAATTGTTACAGATGGGGTTTTCTCTATGGACGGCGACCTAGCCAAATTGCCGGAAATTTGCGATTTGGCAGACGAGTTCGAGGCTCTTGTTATGGTAGACGACTCGCACGCTACGGGCTATATCGGCGACTCGGGCAGGGGAACGCCCTCTCATTTTGGAGTTCAAGACAGAGTTGACATTATCACAACCACATTTGGCAAGGCTCTTGGCGGGGGGAATGGAGGCTGCACCTCAGGGCGAAAAGAAATCATAGAGATGTTACGTCAGCGTTCACGCCCATATTTATTTTCTAATACTCTTGCTCCTGCCACAGTTGGGGCAACTCTAGAGGTTATTACAATGCTTGAAGAGGATAGCGAGCTAACTGCACGAGTAATGGACAATGCCAACTACTTCAGAGAAAAAATGGAGGCATCTGGTTTTGATTTGGTACAGGGCAATACAGCGATTGTGCCAGTCATGATTTATGACGAACCCAAAGCTATCGAGTTTGCAGACGAGTTGCTCAAAGAAGGTGTTTATGTCATAGGTTTTGTTTATCCGGTAGTGCCTAAAGGCAGGGCTCGCATAAGAGTGCAACTGTCCGGTGCTCATACTGCGGAGCAAATTGACCACGCTATTGGTGCATTTATTTCAGTTGGTAGCAGATTAGGAATAATTAGCTAAAAAAAAAGCAAAATCTTTGGAGATAATAAAACTTTTTCCTACATTTAGACGTTCACTTGTTAAGGCGATATGACTTACTTTATTATAAACCTTTAAATTCTTATTGATATGGAGGCAACGATAACATTCAACGAGTTGAGAAAGATCAAGGACAATCTGCCAGATGGAGCTATTCATCAAATGGCAGAAGAATTTAGTCTAAGTGTAGAAACTGTTCGTAACTATTTTGGGGGAGAGAATTTTGAAAACGGCAAATCTGTTGGCATACACGTGGAAGAAGGTCCCGGTGGAGGTATGGTTCATATAGATGACACGAAACTGCTGGAAAGAGCTAAAGAGCTTATTGGGTAGATAAAAATAAAACGATTTTCTGTGGCACGAGATTTGATTTTCGAATCTCGTGCTTTTTTATTCCAAACTCTCATCATCGTTGCTTTCCTGTATTAGTTTTAGACTTTTGAGATTGAAACGAGTGTATAAAATAACAAGCGAAATTAGCCCGACAATAAGAAGCATGGAATTCTGAAATGTATGCAGAACAAGCGCGAAGGTTGATGCCTCAACATTGCCGATGCCATAAATACTCAATGATAGGATAATCATATAATGCCATGTTCCAATTCCTCCCGGAGATGGGAATATAATCCCAAGACTTCCCATAATAAACACCACCAATGCATTATTGACAGACAAATTCTCTGTAAAGTCAAAAGCAAAGAATGCGAGATAAGTCATAAGAAAGTACATTGTCCAAATAAAAATAGTGTGAGCAATAAATAGAGGCTTGTTCTTAAGTCTTTTTATCGCAGAAAAACCTTCTGTAAAACTTCTTAAGGCTCCTCCGATTTTGTCTAGTAATTTCTTGCCAAGTATTTGTTTTCTAAAGATAAAGAATACAATAATCAATACGAAGAATAAGATTAAAAAAATCCTATTGTCTAGAATGGAGTTTGCAATATGTTGCATCGAAGCATTGTCGTTTATAAGACTAACTAAAGCCCCAAAATTCAGGACAAAAGCAATTGCTAAGGTGATAAGCATCATAAGTATGTCTATGAGACGCTCAGCAACAACAGTTCCTGCTAGCTTCATAAATGGTATCTTCTCAGTCTGCGATAATGCAACGCACCTGCTCACTTCTCCGCCTCGAGGAATTAGTAAATTTACCATATAGCCAATCATTACCGAATGAAAACAAGTCGCAATTCTAGTTTTATAAGCCATTTCATCAATTACCTGCTTCCATCTTAGGGTTCGGCTTATATGACTGAGTAGACCAGCAAACAAAGATAGTATCAGCCATATATATTTAGTGTCGAGAAGGGCTTCCTTTATTTCTCCAAAGTCCTCATCCTTATATATATAATAGAATATTAAGAATCCTATGGCAAAGAAGAATGCATATTTAAGTACTTGTATAAACTTTGAACTCATAAAATATTGTTATTTTTACCCATTAAAACAGCGCAAAAATAATAAAATTATGCGTAGTAATTGAGTCTAAAGAATGTCAGTACGTCCAAAAAAGCATTTAGGGCAGCATTTCCTTACGGATCTGAATATTGCCCGGAAAATAGTATCACTAGCAGACCATGATACCTACCATGATATATTGGAAGTAGGTCCTGGTATGGGGGTGTTGACGCAGTATCTTTTAGACGAGAGGATGTCTAATCTGTCTGTTGCTGAGATCGATGCTGAGTCGGTTGAGTATTTGAGAGCAAGGTTTGAGAAATTGGACGGGAAAATATTTGAGCAAGATTTTCTGAGGATGGATTTGACTACAATCTTTCCCGATCAGGTGGCAATAATAGGTAATTTCCCCTATAACATCTCGAGCCAGATTTTTTTTAAAATACTAGAATGTCGAAATGTTGTTCCTCAGGTGGTTGGGATGGTTCAGAAAGAGGTAGGGCAACGCATTTGCGAAAAAGAAGGGTCGAAGACATATGGAATATTAAGCGTGTTGTTACAGGCTTTTTACGATGTGAGCTACGAGTTTACTGTCAATGAGAATGTTTTTAATCCTCCGCCCAAAGTAAAATCAGCAGTGATAAAGCTCACAAGAAAGCATAATTTGACATTGGAATGCAATGAAAAATTGTTCTTTAGTGTTGTGAAACAGGCTTTTAACCAGCGCCGTAAGACCCTGCGCAATAGCCTTAAGAGCATAACACCAGAAGAAGTGCGAGAAATGGATATTTTTGGAAAAAGGCCAGAACAGTTGAGTGTAGACGCATTTGTAAATCTTACAAATCTAATAAGCAAAGGAGGTTGACATGTCTGTAGTTACGAAAGAATTGATAGAAAAAGTGTGCGAATTGCTAGAATTGCAAGACGGCGACATGCTGTTGGAGACAATCGAGGATATGCATGCGGCTGATATAGCCGAAATAATGGAGCACCTATCAATAGACGAAGCCAAAGAAATATATTTATTGCTGGATGGAGAAAAAGGGGCTGATGTTTTATTGGAAATCCCAGAAGACAATCTCAAGCGTTTTCTGAAAGTGTTGCCTCCTGAGGTTATTGCCAATCAGTTCATTAACAATATGGACTCCGATGATGCCACAGACGTTATCGGACTTCTTAACGAGGACGACAAGCAGCAGGTGCTTGGTAGCTTGGAAGACCTAGAACAAGCCGGTGATATTGTAGACCTTCTAGAGTACGACGAGGACAGTGCCGGCGGACTAATGGCAAAGGAGCTTGTGTCTGTAAATGAAAATCTCAATGTACAAGAATGCCTGAAAGAAATTGCTAAACAAGCCGAAGATGTTGACGAGGTTTACAATGTATATGTCGTAAACGATGACAATGTGCTGAAAGGTGTTCTTTCTCTCAAAAGTCTTATATCCAACCCGACCAATACGAAAATATCCGCTTTGTACAATAGTGAGGTGTACAGCGTGCGAACAGATATGAGAGACGAGGAAGTAGCACAGATGATGGGAAAATACGACCTTGTTGCCATTCCTGTAATAGATAGTATCGGACGATTGAAAGGGCGTATTACCATCGACGATATTGTTGACGTGATTAGAGAGGAAGCCGAAAAAGACTTGCAGATGGCAGCCGGTTTGACCGGAGAGATTCATGCAGGCACACGCCCATGGGCAATGGCTCGCTCACGCATGCCTTGGTTACTCATAGGAATGGTAGGAGGACTCTGTGGCTCTAGTGTCATCGGCTCATTTCAGGAAATTATTAACAAGATGCCATCCATAATGGCGTTTATCCCTCTCATTGCAGCGATGGCAGGAAATATGGGAATACAGTCATCATCAATCGTAGTGCAGAGCCTAGCGATGGGCAACGACCACATCTCAATGGCAAAAAGATTGAGCAAAGAACTGCTAGTGGCACTGTTTATAGCTTTAATATTTGGAATATTAATCTTCCTTTATGCAGATATAATTATTGGTGATATGGCGCTGGCTCTATCACTTAGCTTGTCATTGATAGTGGTAATGTTATATGCCTCAATATTTGGAACAGTGGTGCCAATTGTACTGAACTCCATGAAGATAGATCCGGCAGTTGCCACTGGACCATTCATCACGACCACCAATGATATCGTAGGTCTGACAATCTTCTTTACCGTGAGTGCCATGGTATACAACGCCATGGTCTGAAGATTATTTATAGGCAGCATTGAATAGCTCTGCGTATACAGTATTGCAAAGTCTGTAATTATTTATAAATTTGCGAGTATACAAAAAATATTATGCTATGAAGATATTTTACGTTCTGTTGATTGTTGCTCCAATATTATTGTCATGTGAAGATAATAAGACAGATGTTAGTGTCACGTGGGAGCTTGTTAGTAACTCATACTCAGGCAAGAGCGAAAATCTGTCGCGCCTAATTTTTGAAAATCAAGGACAAAAGGCACTAAACGATAACTGGCGCTTTTATTTCAATTACCCCCGCAGTATAGACACAACCTCTGTGTGTGGAGGTGTATCAGTAAGGCATATCAATGGCGACTTCTATCAGCTTGCACCCAATGCAGACTGGCAGCCCCTGCACACAGGAGACAGCATAGCTATAAGCCTGATATCAAAGTTTTGGAATATCAGCAAAACAGATGCACCTGCTGGAGGGTATTTCGTTTTTGATGCAGAAGACAACTCCGCTGTGGAATGCAAAATAAAAGTTGTCGACTTCCTTAGAGAAGAGCAAACCAAAAGGTCAGCAGCAGATAATGTTGAGGTAGAAACAGAACTGATGCGTTATATGTCTAACAGTAATTTGCAGAAACTAAATAGTCATTGCCCGATAATACCAACACCAAAAATATATGAGCTGAAAGATGGTGTATGTAAGATAGATAATGATGTCGAAGTGATGTGTGATGGTCAGGAGTTGAGAGCCGAAACAGATTACCTTATTAATGAGCTCGGTCAATTGCTAGATAGCCAGTCTGAATCGCAGGGGCTTTGTAAAATCATGCTGAAACAGGTGCCTAGTCTAGAGACATTATACGTGCTAGATATAAAACCCGATATTATTTTGATATTGGGTAGAGATACAGAAGGAGTGTTTAACGGCATTCAATCATTGCTGTCCATGATGCCTGTCGAAGCCTATAAGACGAAGCAAAGCCTGATAGAACTACAATGCGTGCACGTTGCCGACATGCCACAATTAGCACATAGAGGGCTAATGCTTGATGTCGGGCGTAACTTTCAGACAAAGGACGAGATATTGAAGACATTGGACTTAATGGCGAGATATAAACTGAATAAATTTCATTTTCATTTTTGTGATGATGAGGGATGGCGTTTGCAGATAAAAGATCTGCCAGAGCTAGTTGACTATGGTTCTGTTCGTAAGCACGAAGGGTATGATAAAACAAACCTGCCCCCATCTTTCGGCTCGGGAGCATTTGAGTCGGCAAGCGGAACCGGATATTACACAGAGACTGATTTTGTAGAAATATTGAAGTATGCCAAGATGAGGCATATCGAAGTTATACCAGAGATAGATGTGCCAGGGCATTCCCGAGCCGCAATAAAGTCTATGGAATATCGCTATCACAAGTATATGGAAGCCGGTGATAGCATTAAAGCAGTAGAATATCTACTTACGGATTTCCAAGACAAATCGCAATACAGTTCTGTGCAGGGATGGACTGACAATGTAATGTGTATCGCTAGCGACGCTACTTATCGCTTCTTCTCTACAGTGCTCAATGCAATAGAAAGCTCATATAAAGAAGCCGGCTTAGAACTTAAAAATATTCATGTCGGTGGTGATGAAGTGCCGCATGGGGCGTGGCTAAAATCTCCAAAAGTGCAGGAATTTGCCAAACAAAACAACATAGAACTAGACACCGACGCACTATTCCATTATTTTATGGCGAGGCTTTGCGACACTCTAAACAATAAAGGGATAACAATGTCGGGATGGGAAGAGATAGCCGTTGCCAACGACGAAGTAAAAGGCAAAATTGTAGCTCCTGAGATGTTGGACAAGGATATTGTCCCTTATGTGTGGAACACCGTCGGTGGCTGGGGAGCAGAAGACCTGGCATATAAACTGGCAAATGCAGGCATAGATGTCGTGATGAGCTCGGCTAGTAATTTATACTTCGATTTGGCATATACCAAAGATCCAGAGGAGCCCGGATATTACTGGGCAGAATTTAACGATACTAAAAAAGCATGGGAGTTTACGCCTTACGATGTCAGTAAGTGCGTAAACAAAACTCCACTCGGAGACCCCATAAATTGGGACGTTGATAGGAATATGGTGCAATTAACGGAGAAAGGGCGCGGGCACATCAGAGGAATACAGGGGCAACTTTGGGCAGAGAACCTAAAATCGGCAGAATTGCTCGAATATTGTATGCTACCCAAAATGCTAGGACTAGCAGAACGCGCATGGTGTGGGCAGCCCGAATGGATAGGAGCAGATGACGCAAAGCAGAGAGAATGGTCCGATTTTGTCGGACGGTTAGGGATGTATGTTCTACCAAAGCTGGACTATATTAATGGAGGCTATTTGTACAGAATCCCACCCGTCGGAGCAATGGTTGATAATGCCAGAATGGTGCATTTAAATGTCTTGTACAGTGGACTGGAAATTCGCTATACCACCGATGGCACAGAGCCAAATGCAGACTCTAAGCTATATTCCGAACCCATAGATTTTGTTGCAGGAATAAAAGCTGCTGCCTTCGACAGCAGGGGACGCTCGGGGAGAGTAGTGATATTAAAATAAGCCCTATGCTATAAAAAAGAAAGCCATCCAAAGAACTCTGGATGGCTTTCTTTTTCATTATAGGAGCTTTTACTTTCTATCGTGGGTGTCTGTCCCTTCGTGTCCGGCTAGCCCTTTGCGCATTGCAGTATCGGCATCAATGTTCTGATATTTCATATAGTCCATCACTCCCATATTGCCAGTCCTAAATGCTTCTGCCAAAGCAAGAGGTACTTCTGCTTCTGCTTCGATTACCTTCGCGCGAGCTTCTTGTGCCTTTGCAATGTTCTCTTGCTCTAACGCCACGGCCATAGCTCTGCGCTCCTCGGCTCTTGCCTGAGCAATACTTTTATCTGCCTCTGCTTGGTCGATTTGCAGTACTGCACCGATGTTTTTACCTATATCTATATCTGCAATGTCGATAGATAGTATTTCAAAAGCTGTCCCCGCATCAAGACCTTTGCTAAGTACAACCTTGGAGATGTTATCGGGGTTTTCTAGTACTTCCTTGTGCGACTCCGACGAACCTATCGATGACACAATGCCTTCGCCTACACGTGCCAATATAGTGTCTTCTCCTGCTCCTCCGACAAGCTGCTTGATGCTCGCTCTTACCGTCACCCTAGCCTTGGCTATAAGCTGAATGCCGTCTTTGGCAACTGCTGTTACAGGCGGAGTATTTATTACTTTGGGGTTAACAGACATCTGTACAGCCTCGAAAACGTCCCTTCCCGCGAGGTCAATGGCCGTAGCCATATCAAAAGGAAGATCGATATTGGCTTTAGATGCTGATACCAAGGCATGAACAACTCCTGTAACATTTCCTCCTGCCAAATAATGAGCTTCCAAGGCATTACGACTCAGTGGGACACCTGCTTTCTCGCCTTCAATCATTGCCCGTACAATAGTGCCGGGGGGGACTTTTCTAAAACGCATGAATGCTAACTGTACAAGACTGACACGAACTCCGGAAAAGGCTGCTGTTAGCCATAGTCCGACAGGAACATAGTACATAATTGCAAAGAATAATACAATTATAGCTACTACAATAACATAAGTATTACCAAACATAGATTGTATATTTTTAAGGTTAATTATTCGTTTTCTTAACTATCAGACAGTTGTTTTGGATTTCTACGACGGTCATAATCTCTCCTTCATTTACGAAACCGGAAATGCTCCGAGCTTCGTACTCGTCGTCATTTTTTGTTACCTTGCCCATGGGATTTAGGCGACTCAAGGCCCTTACATCATCTCCGACTCTAATGTTATCGATTTTGTCATTTGTCACCTTGCTGTCGATTCTAGTATCTAGGCGTACGAGGCTTTTCTTTCGTAAGAAAATCATCTGATACAACATGATAGGTATCCCTAGCAATATTATTACGGCAACTATTATGGCTCCGATCCAACCAAACTCCCCATGTGCATAATATACAGCATAGCTGCCAGTGAGAAGTGCGCCGATAGCACCGATAGATACTCCCGGCAACAATACAGCCTCAATAATGGCCAACACGGCAACTGTTAAAATTAGAATCGCTATTATTAATATCGATGTTAACATCTGTTGATTATATCTTTGCTGATTAGATATTCTTTCATCTCATATTGTAGCTTCGAGGCTTCCTCGGCTGCCTTTTCTGCAAAATCAATTCCTGATGATGCGTAAATAATTCCTCTGGAAGAGTTTACCAATAGTCCGCAGTCGCTGTTTAGCCCCGCGTCAGAGACTTCTTTTAGGCTTCCTCCCTGAGCCCCTACTCCCGGCACTAGTAGGAAATTATTAGGAATAATCTTTCTGATATCTGCAAGCATCTCAGCTTTTGTTGCGCCAACAACATACATTAGATTGTCCTCATTGCCCCATTTCTGTGAAGTCTCTAGCACATTCTCGTAGAGTAATTTAGAACTTTCAGAGTCTTTTAGATATTGGAAATCGTAAGCCCCTTTGTTCGATGTCAGAGCCAGTAGGATTGTCCATTTCTCTTCAAACTCCAGAAATGGACTTACAGAGTCCTCTCCCATGTATGGAGCAACTGTAACAGCATCAACGTTGTATGTCTCGTAGAAAGTCTTGGCATACATCTTTGCCGTGTTGCCAATATCGCCACGTTTTGCATCGGCTATTACAAATATTTGTGGATACTTGTCCTTTATATATCTTACGGTCTCGGCAAAGACTTTAAGCCCGGCACTGCCCATGCACTCATAGAATGCCAAATTGGGTTTGTAGGCAACAGTGTATTGAGCTGTTGCATCGACAATCCTTTTATTAAACTCCAGAGCTCCTTTATAGTCCTTCGGTAGGGATGGAGGTAGTTTTTCTATATCAGTGTCCAGTCCTACACATAGGTAACTCTGTTTAAGTCTTATTTGTTTAACGATTTCGGCTCTATTCATTGTTTAATTTATTGTGTTTCACAAATGTATATAATAAGAATCAGCAATGCAAGACTTCGGGTGTTATTTTCTGATTTTGTAGCAAATTGAATTCATTGTTGCCATCAGTGAAGACAGTGCATTTTTTGCCTTATATTCCCGAATGGCTAGGTGGCAGGAAATAGCAACAATGACTATCCTTCCTATATGATTAAACAAATAAACAGTTTATCAAAAAACACTATCTTTGTAATATTAAAAATGCTTCATTATGCTCAGAGATAGATATATAAATCCGCTTACCGATTTTGGTTTCAAGAAGCTGTTTGGTTCAGAAGTCAATAAAGATTTACTTATAGATTTCTTGAATCAATTGCTACCTAAATATCATCGCATCAAGAATCTGACCTATCGTCAAAACGAACATTTACCGCATTCTGGAGTGGACAGGAAAGCTGTTTTCGACATATATTGCGAGAGCGAATCTGGCGAGAAGTTTATCGTGGAGATGCAAAAAGCCAAGCAAAACTACTTTAAGGACAGGAGTTTGTTCTATGCTACCTTTCCCATACAGGAACAGGCTCAGAAAGGGGAGTGGAACTTTGAACTGGATGCTGTTTATACCATTGGGATTCTTGATTTTATTTTTGACGAATCTCCCCGAGAATATTCCGGTAATGCCGAAGATGCAATCCAGAACATTCTTTTAAAGAATCAGTATAACGAGGTGTTTTTCGACAAGTTTACCATGATACAGATTGAACTGCCAAAGTTTACCCTTGACGAGCATCAACTGACAAGCCCCCAAGACAAGTGGTTATACGTGCTTAGACATCTCGCCTACCTGAATAACCGACCTGATGCACTCCGTGAAAGAGTCTTCTTAAAAGTCTTCGAACAGGCGGAGATTGCGAAATTTACCCCCGAAGAGCGAGACGATTACGAAAGTAGTTTGAAATACTACCGAGACATTAAAAATGTTGTCGATACTGCAAGGGAAGAAGGCAGGGAAGAGGGTCGAGAAGAAGGTCGAGAAGAAGGTGAGAAAAAAAAAGCTATCGAAACCGCGCTGCGTATGATTGCTAGAGGTTATGGTAGTGCTACGATACACGAACTCACAGGGCTGAGTATTGAGGATCTGGAGGAGCTTCCGAATGGGAAGGATGATTATAGAGAAGAATAACATTGATTGTTCGTCTGATGTTTGTAGCTCAGACAGTTGTCAAAATATAAACAGGTGAACCGAGCTTTGAGACAAGTCTCACACAGAGGTGTGATTATATTGGCAAGATACATCTGCCTAGTCGACAGGAAGGTGTGGCAATTAAAAAACAGAATATAAACACATGAAAATACTAATAATTGCAGCAACGGAGTTTGAGCTTGCTCCGCTAAAGGAGTACTGCTCAAGTATGAACATGGAGAATGTTGATTTTTGTATCGCCGGAGTGGGGACTGTGGCAACGACTTTCTGTCTGACTAGGAAGTTGGCCGACGAAACTTACGACCTCCTTATTAATATTGGTGTCTGCGGAAGCTTTAATCGCGATATAGAGCTATTACAGGTCTTAGAAATAACCTCGGAGGTCTTTTCTGATTTAGGCATAGAGACTTACAAGGGATTTACACCGCTATATGCAAGCGACTTGCTTGACGAGAATAAGCATCCGTACAATAAAGGACGTTTGATAAATGATAATCCTATATTCTCTGATTTACACAAGGCTGCGGGATCTACCTCTGATACATGCCATACCTCAGAGGCAAATATTCGACGAATTGTCGAGCAGTTTGCTCCTGATACCGAAAGTATGGAGGGTGCTGCATTTTTCTTTGTTGCAAAGCACTTGCAGATACCATTTACACAACTTCGGGCAGTGTCAAATTATGTGGGAGAGCGAGGCGAAGGGTCTTGGAAAATAAAAGAAGCTATACAAGCTGTGAATAGATTTGCAATAGACTTTCTAAGGCAAAAGGCAGTCACTAAAATTTGAAAGAGTCATTTTGTGATTCTTGTCCTTCTTGCCTCATCTTGTCAAATTGCTTCTTCTTTACTATGTTTTTTAAGGTTTTATCTAGTCCGCCCATAGGATTGGGAGCAGGCGATGCAACTAGGCGCTTAGACTCGTCTAGAAGGTATGTAGTTGGCCACGAAGCTACTCGGTATTTGTTTGCAATGGCAACATTACAAACAGCAAACTGCCCCTTTATGTCGTGTTGTTTTACAAAATTAGTAATAGTGTCGAGTGGGTTTCCTTGTCTGAAAAGATATAATGTTTCCAAAAAATCATCCATTCCCACTGTCATAGTGTTGAGGTAGGCAATTTCTTGTCGGGCTGTATAGAGATCTATATCAGTAAAGTGTATTATCAGCATTTTGTTCTCGGCAATCTTGTCTAGAGCAAGATCTTTCCCGTATATATCTTTTAGTCCTATTTCTGGGGCATGGGAGTTGGGGCTGAGATGATATATCTTCTCGTAGCATTCTGTCGCAATTCTTCGTAAATCTTGGTTTATTGTATTTTGCGATAGATACTTTGCTGCTTCGATACATTTGGATTTGTCGAAGTAGTTAAGGTAGTAGCCGTTATACATTGCTCTCATTGCAATTAGGCTTGCCGTATTTGTATTCAGTTGGTACTTGCTTTTTATGTACGAAACTATAGATGCGTACTGCGAGTTATTGATAATTTTTGTAAAATGGAGGTCTTTAGACAACTCGCTCTCCAGATGGTTTCTGAATATCTCGTCGAATGCTGACGTGAAGCTGCTGTTGTTTAAAAGAAGTTCTCCATTGAAGTATTTGCGTATAAACTCTTGCCACTTGTGTGGTTTTAGCGAATATTCCAGCATGTATTTCCTATATTGCAGATAGTCTCTTCTGAATTTACTGTCTGCATTCTCTGTGTCTAATATAATACCTGTTGCAACATTCATTAGGGAGTCGGAGTATTCGTATCTTAAATCCTCGAAGTACTCTGTCATAACCGTCGAGTAGCGAATGTCGGCTTTCATTACAAAGTCGGTCAGTGAGTTTTTTGGCAATACAACTCTTGCCCACATATCGTATGCTCTAAAAAAAGGATTCTTGGTTTGTTGTAATGTCAATTCTTTATAATCGGGCAGTGCTAGATTTATAGTTGTGTTTGGCTCAAGGTATAATAGTACCCTGTTTTGTCCAGCATCCAAGTATGCTAGTGTTGGTGTGCTTATATTATTGAGTTGTGCATTTATTATACCGAGTTTGTTTACGTCATCCTCGTATAGAACGACTTCCTCCGAGCATATAAAATTGTCAGTAGTGTATATTTTTATATGCTTGCCAGAATATGTTGTATTGGTAGCAAACACAGAGCAACTCTGAGCATGACTGTTAGCACATAGCGTTATGCTAAGAATGAATCCAAATAAGAATCTCATAAAACAGACCTTTATAAGCAAACGTTTAGTCTTGACTTATATTATATTCTTCTCTCTTTATTCCGGTTGGAGTAAACATCGATGCATCGCCGCCGTGTTTCATAATATCTCGCACCAAGGTCGAATTGATGGCTGTGTGTTCAGGCAGTGTAAGCAAAAATACAGTCTCTATTCCTGGCATCATCATCTTATTGACCTGTGCGATTGCTCTTTCATACTCAAAATCGGCAGAGGTTCGTAAGCCTCTGATTATGAATCCTGCATTTACTTTCTTGCAAAAGTCTATTGTCAGACCGGCGTGGCGGTGTGTACTGACGGTTTTTTCGTTAGCAAACACCTTCTCTATAAATTGCACTCGTTTTTCTATCGGAAACAAGCTAGTTTTAGATATATTGTCGCCTACCATTATATGTATCTCGTCAAATAATGGGACTGCTCGCCTCACTATAGACTCATGCCCAATTGTTATAGGGTCGAACGAGCCCGGAAATATTGCTATTCTTTTCATTGTATTCATATCTTGGTCAGTTCTCCCGATTTCTTTAGTGTCTTCACCGCATTGTCCAAAACACCATTTATAAAATTAAAACTCTTTTCCGAACTGTAATGTTTGCTTACTTCTATATATTCGTTGATAGAAACATTTATAGGAATGCCATCAATGTAGATAATTTCTGCCAATGCCATTTGTAGTATTACCAAGTCTATTAGAGAGATACGATCCATGTCCCAATTCAGAGTGTGCGTCTTTATTATCTCTGCAATATTATCGTTGTATATAACAGAGCTCCTGAACAGATCCTTTGCAAACTGCTGTTCGTCATTTTTGTATGGAGGAAGAATGGATAGGGATGGGGTACTGTCTTCTTTGATTTTCTTTATACTCGCACCCAGCATAGAGAGGATAAATTCTAAATCGTCGTTCCAATAAATACTCCTCTCCTCCAGAACCTCCTCAAGCTCAATTTGCGAGGGGAGAAACTTAGTGAATATTTTCTCAACAAACTTGCGCTGGTCATTAAATGTCAGAGAGGGCTTTGATATGTATGTCTGATATATAGGCCATTCTGTCAGTGATGTGAAAAGATCCTTGATAAACTTGTCATAATTAACCCAATTTATCGAATGCTTTGACAGATAGTCGTTTATTTCAATATTGTTTCCTATTATCTCTATAGCCTTGTTGTCTACAAAATTTGTATTGGGATTCAGATCTGTATGCGAAGCTATGCGCTTAGATTTGTTCTGGTCTATACGTCTCAGAGCCTCTCCTTTCAGCTCTAGAGGGATTGATACAAGCAAATGAGCAAGCTCAAAAAACTTGTCAATGCTGAAAATAAGCTCTTTTTCAACCTTATTTATAGAAGTCTCCGAAGAAACTTTGCTAGCGTACACCAAGTGAAGAACTTTGTTTCTAATAATCCACCTATTAATCATGTCCTATCGTTTTATGCCTGCAAAGGTATTTAAAAGTGAGTAAACGACAATGAATAATACGATAATGTGCTGATTTGATAAATTAGATGTTGATGATATAAGATGCAAGAGTGTTATTGTGAGTAGTTTACGATGAATGTCATCGCAAGGAGCCTGCGACGAAGCAATCTCTACCAACAATAAAGATATTACTTCATCGACGGAGTCTACAAAGTTATTTATCGACCATTTACTTCAATTTCTCAAAAATAAAGGATATGAACATCCACCTTTGTTTTTTATTCCGATAATTATTTTTTTGCAGTCTCAATTTGCTTTAGTTCGTGTATCACAATATATTATGATGTTTGATATTGCAAGAGAAGGTGAGAAAAAGCTAATATGCAGACTCTTTTAATCTTACATTTTTACGCACGGACTAAAAATATCCTCTATATTTGTGGTGTAATTAAAAACTTTGCAAGTTGGAGATAATAAAACACATTGGTGTTGTTAAATACCTCAAAGATGGTATTGCTACAGTTTCGCTCAGTATTGACAATGGAGCATGCTCGGCGTGTTCTGTGAAGAGTGTGTGTGGCAGTCCGTCAGTAGAAGGAGAAAAGAATGTCGATGCTAAGTGTGGCGATATTGAGTTGTTGGTAGGAGAGCGTGTGGAGATTGAAGGCGCAGAGAGTATGGGTTTTTCGGCGGTATTGCTGGCTTACATATTGCCTTTTATTGTGGTTTTGCTTGGGATAGTTGTTGCCTATCAGCTGACTGCCAATGAGCTTGTTATTGCACTTGTCGGTTTGGGGGCTTTGCTTCCGTACTATTTGATACTGCGAACTATGAAGAACAAGTTACAAAATATATTTGCATTTAGAGTAATAAGAAAATTGTAGATAAAATGGATTCAACAACGATATTGTACACGGTAGCCTCTATTGGAGGCATAGGAGCGCTTTCGTCGATTATTCTCTACATTGCCACTCAGCGTTTTAAGGTGGAGGAAGACCCTCGCATTGATGATGTTGACGAGGTTTTGCCAGGGGCGAATTGCGGAGGTTGCGGTTATGCCGGGTGTCGGGCCTTTGCGGAAGCCTGCGTGTCACAAGGAAACCTTGAAGGACTGTTTTGCCCTGTAGGAGGAAATGACTGCATGACACAAGTCGCTGATGCATTAGGGGTCGAGGCTTCTGATGTAGAGCCGACGGTGGCGGTGTTGCGATGCAACGGTGCTTGCGAATCTCGTCCTCGCAAGGCAGAGTACGACGGAGTGAAGCTGTGCTCAGTAGCTGCCAATCATCCCGGCGAGACGGATTGCAGCTTTGGCTGTTTGGGTCATGGCGACTGTGTTGTAGCCTGCGAGTTCGATGCTATGTATATGGACGAGGAAACAGGACTTCCGGTTATCATCGACGAAAAGTGTGTGGCTTGTGGAGCTTGTTCAAGAGCATGTCCAAAGCTGCTAATTGAGATGCGCAAGCGATTTAAGAAAGAGCGTAAGATTTTTGTAGCCTGCATGAACCAAGACAAGGGAGGAGTTGCCAAGAAAGCGTGCGACGTGGCGTGTATCGGCTGTTCTAAGTGCTTTAAAGTTTGTCCTTACGAAGCTATTGACATGGGCAACAACCTTGCATTTATCGACTCTGACAGGTGTAAGCTGTGTAGGAAGTGCGTATCTGTCTGCCCAACAAGTGCTATAATTGAAACCAACTTCCCGCCACCAAGAGAACCCAAGGCAGAGCCTAAGTCTAAGTCTAAGGAAAAGACTGAGGTTAAGACAGAGGCACGAACAGACGAAAAACCTACGGCTGAGGTCGAGACTATAGCAGAAGCAAAACCAAAAGTCGAGGCTGAAAAAGAATTAATTAGTTAATTGATGAGTGTATTCAAAGAAAGAAAAGACAATAGATATTAGTAGTTAGACATTAGATAAACAACCAATGTTAATATGGTAATTTAATAATGTGGAAGTTTGTTCACCACTAACAATTCTCCATTAATAATTTAAAAGGGCTGTTAGTTTGGTGTCTGAAAATTTGGCAGTTATCAAAATATAAATAGATGAGATTGAAAACATTTGCAAAGGGCGGTATTCATCCACCCGAAAATAAGTTGTCGGCAGACAAGCCCATCGAGGAGTTTGGGATACCCAAGCGGGTAACAATTCCTCTCACTCAGCACATTGGGGCATCTGCAAAGGCGACAGTCAAGAAGGGCGACCGTGTTCTGACGGGGCAGCTTATTGGAGCGTCCAATGGATTTATCTCTGCCAACGTTCATTCCTCAGTTACAGGTAAAGTGGTGAAGCTCGATAATGTTGTTGATGTCTCGGGGTTTGCACGCCCTGCGGTAGTTATTGACTGCGAAGAGGTTGACGAATGGATGCCTGAGATAGACACAAGTGATTCGCTTAAGAAAGAGTGTAATCTATTGCCGAAGGAAATCGTCGGTAAAATCACGGATGCAGGCATAGTGGGTCTTGGAGGAGCAACTTTCCCCTCGCACGTAAAGTTTATGATACCCGAAGGCAAGAAGGCTGAATGCCTTGTTATCAATGGTGTTGAGTGTGAGCCTTATCTTACTTCCGACCATCGCTTGATGTTGGAGCAGGGCGAGCAGTTGATAATTGGAGCTTCAATTTTGATGAAGGCTATTGATGCACCGCTGTGCTATATTGGGATAGAGAATAATAAGAAAGATGCTATAGAGCATCTTGAAAAGCTGTCGAAAGATTATAAGGGCATTCGCATTGTACCATTGAAGGTGAGATATCCGCAAGGAGGAGAGAAGCAACTTATAAAAGCAGTAACCGGCAGGGAAGTTCCATCGGGTGCTTTACCACTTTCAGTGGGAGCAGTGGTTTCTAATGTTGGTTCGGTAGTTGCTGTATATGAGGCAGTTCAGAAGAATAAGCCCTTGATTGATAGGGTTGTTACCATAACAGGAAAGAGCTTGGCGAATCCTTGTAATCTTAAAGTGCGAGTAGGTACACCCATCGAAGAACTGTTGGAGAAAGCGGGAGGACTACCCGAAAATACGGGTAAGGTAATCAGTGGCGGACCGATGATGGGCAGGGTAATATCGAAGTTGTCGGCACCGAGTGCCAAAGGTGTGTCGGGAGTATTGGTAATGACGGATAAAGAAAGTAAGCGACCTGATAGTGGAGCATGCATCCGTTGTTGTAAGTGTACCACTGTTTGTCCGATGGGCTTAGAGCCTCATTTGCTGATGGTCTTGAGCGAAAAATTTATGTGGGCAGATACTGAGGGAGAGAAGGTTATGGACTGCATTGAGTGTGGTTCGTGTAGTTATACTTGTCCTGCCAACCGTCCATTGCTCGATTACATAAGATTGGGCAAAAAGGAAGCAGGCAATATCATAAAAGAAAGAAATTCGGCAAAAGTCTAAGCCACAATAAATTATGAGTGAAAAAGAATTTTATATATCGCCGTCACCTCACATAAGGTCAAGTGAGAGTACGAAGTCGATAATGCTGACGGTTGTCATTGCGATGTTGCCGGCAGTAGCGTGGTCGGTGTACGCTTTTGGTATATCGGCGTTAACGATAATGCTCACGGCAGTAGTGTCGTGCGTGTTGTTTGAGTATTTGATAGACCGTTTTTTGATGAATAATAATTCCGACGGTAGGAGCGTGTTGGATTTGTCGGCGGTAGTTACGGGTATATTGTTGGGCTTCAACTTGCCTCCGACCTTGCCTATTTGGATAGTAATGGTAGGAGCTTTGTTTGCGATGGGAGTGGCGAAGATGAGTTTTGGCGGTTTGGGAACAAACCTGTTCAATCCGGCACTTGCAGGCAGGGTTTTTCTGTTGATATCTTTTCCTGCACCTATGACTTCATGGGTTTTACCTGTTGACGGAATAACCGGGGCAACTCCTTTGGGCTTGATAAAAGAGGCAATGCGTAGTGGAGATATTTCTAGTGTTTCATTACCATC
>JBKECW010000048.1:0-3021 GCA_047975005.1 Bacteroidales bacterium
ATATTCCTGTTATTGCAGCAGGCGGAATAGGCTCGGGCGAGTCAATCGTTGCTGCCATGGCACTCGGTGCGAAGGGAGTGCAGATAGGCTCGCTATTTGCTGTCAGCAAGGAATCGTCTGCACACGAAAATTTTAAGAATCTGCTTATTGGACTGAACGAAGGCGATACCATGCTCTCACTCAAAAAACACGTACCCGTCCGACTAATAAAAAATGCCTTCTTCGACAAAGTGAAGGAAGCCGAAGACCGAGGAGCGACAAAGGAAGAACTGAGCGAAATTCTTGGACGTGGACGAGCAAAGAAAGGAATGTTCGAGGGCGATATGAATGAAGGCGAGCTGGAAATTGGACAAATTGCAAGCTCCTTCGATAAAATAAAATCGGTAGACGAGATTTTCGTAGACCTGCTAAGTGGTATTGACAAAGGGCTGGAAAGGCTGATGTGATAATACAATGTTTAAGGTTTAAAAAATGCTATATGCTGTAGGCTTTAGGATATAAGCAAACCGATGAGAATGTGATATTTGCAGATGATTCACAGCCGAATAAAAGAACGTCATTGCGAGGAGCCAGCGACGGCAATCTCTAACCGCAAAGAACAGACTGCCCCGCTATCGCTCACAATGACGACAAAAGATGGACATAATGTAAGGGTAGAACATTTTCTGCCCTGCTGTCAGCATAGTATCTGAAAGTCTGATAGTTATCAAAGTCAGAACACTGATGGGAGATCAAGATATACCTTGGAAGCAACGTTTTTCAAACTACCAAAAGACATTGCAAAAACTGTCGGAAGTAACAGATTTTATCAAACTAAATTTAGAGGCTAACGACAGCACCAAAAGACCAAACTATGTGCTGAACTAAATAGTGAAGGGAGGTCTTATTCAACGCTTCGAATATACACATGAGTTGGCGTGGAGAGTGATGAAAGACTATATTGCCTATCAAGGGAATAGTAATATTGCTGGCAGCCGTGATGCCACCCGTGAGGCTTTTCAAATTAAACTCATAAGCGATGGAGAAATATGGATGGATATGATTGGCAGCCGAAATAAAACATCTCATACTTACGATGAGAGTACTGCCGATGAAATTTATTTGAAAGTGCTAAATGACTATTACCCACAATTTACTGCTTCTGAAAGAACTATGCAACAAAAAATAGATACTACTGAAAATAACAACTTAAATGAATGACATAGGATTAAAACCTGAGGACATAGTGCGTATGAAGGATATACTTTCACACTTCCCTCAGATTGAGAAAGTCTTACTATATGGCTCACGGGCAATGGGTAACTACAAACCCGCTTCGGATATAGATCTTTCTCTCTTGGGGGAGAATATAGACCTAACTATGCAACATTATCTTGAATTGGAATTGGACGATTTGCTACTGCCCTACAAATTTGACATATCCATATATACAAAAATAAGTAATCCCGAGTTTAAAAAGCATATCGACAGGGTCGGGAAAACCCTTTACGAAAAAAAGTGAACTAAGCTACTCCCCTTCTTCAATGCGCTTGAGGTGGCAAAACAACAATTCTCCGCTTTTTTCGTCGTGCAGATGCATTCCATTACCCTCACACTGACTAAAAAATTCGCAGTCCGCACAAATCCCTTTCTTTGCCCATGACCTATCTCGATACGCCGAATACTTGTTGAGCCATATATCTTTGAAATTATCCTTGTAAATATTCCCTTGAATGAAGTTGTCGCGCAAATTCGGACAGGCAGAAATAGAACCATCTACCAATATTGACGCTATGTTGACACCCGCTCGGCAGAAAAAGAAATTATCTCGCACTTCTCCCTCATAGTCGCCCAAAAAACCCTCGCAACCATAATTGAGCCGTATCCTTCCCTCTTTCCTGACTTTTTTTATAAAATCAAACAAAGCCTTAAAAGCTCGTGGCTCCAATTGCAGTGCATCGTCTTGCTTTGCCCTGCCAATAGGAAATACAGTAAATATCCGCCATTGCTTTAGCCTTGCTTTCACTAACATATCGTACAAATCCGGCAAATCTCCAATACTACGTGGATTGGCACATGTTACTACATCATAGTTCACTCCTTCAACTTTGCCAAGTATATTTATCGCTTGCACAGCGTTCTTAAAACTATTGGCATTGCCCCGCAACCAATTATGAGATTCTTCCAAACCGTCGAGACTGATTGTCATTGCTCTAAGACCGGAGTCGAGCAACTTGGCAATGACAGTCTCACTCATACCCATACCATTTGAAACCAAACCCCAAGGAAAACCCCTGCTATACAGCTCTTCCCCAATTTCAAAGATATCTTTGCGGACAATCGGTTCGCCCCCTGTCAGCACTATCGTCGTATTGTTCGGCTCGATAATCGGTCGGATGTCGTCAAGAGCCTTGAGAAAAACCTCCTTGGGCATATCGCTCACCGAAGCATCCTTCATACAGTCGCTGCCACAATGCATGCAACTCAGATTGCAACGGAGCGTACACTCCCAAAAGATATAATTCAGGCGATGTAGTTTCCTTTCGTTTGCTCTGTATCTTCGGTGTAGCTCTAGAGCGAGCTTCTTTCTTATGGAAAGTTTCCTAACACTCATATCTTGTCTTTAAGCTCCACATTGAGCTTCTGCTCTGTCTCGCCAGAGTTCCAACTGCTGTCGCCTCCCGTAAATTTAGGATTGGTAAACACCACCGTAGTATCGAGAGCTTGATACTTACCGTTCGCCTCCCCGTCAACATCATCAAATTTTATGGCAAACTCCTGGTCTGTAGGCATATCCTGAACCGACACCTCATAGTCGCCTTTCTCGTCTGTAGTCGCAGTGTCAATGCCCATTACAACCCTCACCTTTGGCACTGCATTGGAAGTCGATGCCGACTTAACATTGCCATTTACCCTAAATGTGCCGTGGGGAGTACCGTATTCAGCAGGCGAGTTGCCTCCGTTCTCACTACATGCCGTACCAAAACCGAGAACAGATAAGAAGAATCCTATAAGCGCATTGTAACCTCTAAAAAATGATAG
>JBKECW010000049.1:0-1503 GCA_047975005.1 Bacteroidales bacterium
GTGTAAAAAAATTCATCTTCTTCATAAATTAAAATATTTGTTTTTAGTTAAACGTATTTCTTTGATATTTGTTGTACTGCATCCACAATTAACTGATGTTCAATACTATGCAATTTCTCCTTTAGGCTGTCCATAGTCTCGTCGGCAGTGAGCGGAAAGGACTTTTGAAGTATTATCTCCCCCTCATCAACACCTTCCGTAACATAGTGCACCGTTGCTCCTGTTTCCTTTTCCTTATTGGCAAGCACTGCCTTATGCACATTATCGCCATACATCCCCACTCCTCCGTACTTGGGCAACAATGCGGGATGCAGATTGATAATCCCCCTCTCTCTCTTTTGACAAAAATCTTTCGGAATGATTGACAGAAAACCTGCAAGCACAATCAAATCGCAACATGCCGTCTCTCTATCAATAACATCAAACATGGCATCGTCTTTCCTCGATAGAGTAAGACTTTTTATGCCGTGTTTGTCTGCCCTCTCTGTTGCATAACACTTGCGGTCGGCAATTACAACACTTATCTCTACATTTGATAAATATTGCGACTCGATGGCATCTATTATTGCCTGCAGGTTGCTGCCGCTCCCTGATACTAATACCGCTATTTTCATCTGTTTATATTTTATGCAATAAGCTATCGGCTTTATGCTTTTGCTGTTTTTAATCATCCATCATTGCGAGCGTTAGTGTGGCAATCTGTTCGTTGTTGCAGGAGATTGCTTCATCGCAAGCTCCTCGCAATGACGTTCTTGTATTTCTAAATAAAGGCTGTTCGCATAAAGCATAAAGCGTACGGCATATAGCATTTTTAAACCTTAAACAATTAAACGATTAGACATTGTATTTATCATCACCACATTATCACGTTTGTCTCAGCTTCTCTATCTCCTCGATACTTAGTCCAGTTATCTTATGTATGAACGCATTGTCCAGCCCCTCCGCTATTAGACGCAGTGCTATTTCATTCTTTTCTTTGCCTCGTGTTTCTTTTCGTTCTAACTCTCTCCCTTTTTCAATCCCAATCTTCTCGCCTTTTTCAATCCCAATCTTCTCGCCTTCCTCCATAGCTCTTTCTATGTTGGATTTATAAATATTGTGGTTGTCTCTAAAACTTTTAAGACTGCTCTGATAAGCCTCCATCTCGGCATGATTGAATTTGGCTACCTCTGCTATCTCGAATATCTTTTCAAACACTCGCTCCTGCAAAGCCCGGGGACGCTCCTGCAAATAAACCAAATTCTTCAAAGTAAAGAGCCACTTATCTCGCATAGTATGCAACTCATGCTCCTGCTTTGTAAACTTGGGAAGCTCAACATAGACATACATCAGCTTGTCAAAAAATATCTTGTTACGCTCATTCTTCAACTCTACTTTGTGAACAGGCTCAGGATTATCGTATTCAGTATCTATCATAAAATCAAGTATACCAACAGTGTATACAGCGTCCAGCTTAAAATCCCATTCGCCCCTCTCTGCCTGCTCGCGGATGGGATAGGTGGA
>JBKECW010000050.1:0-2082 GCA_047975005.1 Bacteroidales bacterium
ATTCGATACTTAATACTTTCTGATAATCTAAGTCCTGCCAGTCTGCACCCCAAAGAGAGCCAATAGAAAAATAAAACCATAGACAAAACCCTAAGCGAAAAGACCGAAAAATACCACAGCACAAAACCCTAAAAACAATACTCCCCAATCCCTCGTTACCCAACAATGACGGGAGGTGCGCCAAAATAGAACCAAGGTAGCCTCAGCCTACGCCGTGCAAGGGATAAAGGCATGTTTAGTGCATTGTTAATAACTTTCTGTGTAGACAACGTATTTTCAGATTGTCGGATGACGGATAACAACCAAAAGCGGAGCAAGAACCACCAAAGCAAAACAGCTATTAGATTTGCAATTGAAAATAGACTTTCATAGATTTATGCTATGAAGAGGAATCAAAAGGAGCAGAGGTGAACTATGCGAACAGCAAAGCTTAAAGGCTTATACTTGGCATCAGTCCTCCACTCCTCTGGGTTACAACTATTTAGATTGACAAGCTTAAAGGCTTAATAATAGCGACAGTAATAAACCCAAATATGATTCCTCAATAAATTTTAGATGGTAAAGATATGAAAAATTATTTTTTAGGAATCGATGTATCAAAAGATTTTTTTGATGTTGTAATTGTAGATTACAAAGCAACTGTTGTGGAAAAAGGTTTGCAATACTCCAATGATGACAGGGGTTTAAACAAGTTTAGGGGTAAGCTCCGCAAGTTCAATCATGAAGACCTTTGGATTTGTATTGAGAGTACAGGATGTTATGGCTACCTGATAAATCAACGCCTGTCTGAGTGGAATTACAACTTTAGTGTAGAGAATCCTTTAAGCATTAAACGGAGTGTCGGCATTACCAGAGGTAAAGATGACCAGGTCGATGCATTTAGAATTGCTCGATATGCGCAAATGAATCAGTATCAACTAACTCCCTATAAGATGCCTTTAGAAGCACTTCGCAAACTAAAGGAGTATCTTAGAGCAAGAGATATGATTGTTAAGCAAAGGACACAAATAAAGAATAGGTTGTCGTCTTTGAAGATAAGTTCAAAATCAACTGATTTACAGGAGTTAATTGAACTTACTCAGAGTAGTTTAAGATCTTTCAGTGCGGAGCTCAAAGTAATAGAAAGAATGATTATGACACTAATAGAATCCGATGAGCAAATCCACAAGACGTATAATAAAATCACGAAGATAAAAGGTGTTGGGGTGGTAACTGCGGCAACGATAATTGTAGAAACAGAGTGTTTCCAGAGGAGTCAAAATGCTAGAGCTTTTAATTGTCATTGCGGACTAGCTCCTTTCAAATATGAATCGGGGTCAAGTGTCAAAGGGAAAACACAAACAAGTAGTTTCAGAAAGAGGAAGTTGAAAACAGTATTATTCAACGCTGCAAGTTCAGCGATACAGCATGAACCACAACTACGAGCCTACTATAAAAGAAAACTTGGAGAAGGAAAGCACAAGTGTTCTGCACTAAATGCTGTGGCAAACAAGCTAGTACTTAGAATATTTGCTGTTGCATTACGAGATGAAGAGTGGGTGGAACTCAGAGCATAAAGATGTATATTTGCACTATCAGATGGGACGGAAACGGGCTCTGGTGGCGACCAACCTGCGAGGGATTATCTGATAACGAAGATAGTGCAGGGACTAATAATCCCTGCCTTTAGAATATCTATTTTTGTTTGAATACCTAAGAAAACGCATTGTTTCGCAGAAACAAAAAAATATAGGAAAATATTTGGTTTTATCTTAGATTGCCTTGTTGAATTGTTTAGTTGTTAGTTGTTTAGGGACGTAGTCCCGATATCTTTGTAGCAAAGAGATAGGAAGAAAAATAATAGGGGCGATAGCCCTGATATCTGAACAATGAGCAAAGTATAGTTGATGAACAAATGAAAAATAAACGAACGTCATTGCGAGGAGCTTGCGACGAAGCAATCTCCTACAACAAAGAACAGATTGCCACCCTATCGCTCGCAATGACGGCAGCATATGGACGAAATGTAGGGGCAGACCTGCGTGTCTGTCCGTCTGTCAGTCCGAATATCTGAAAATCCGAGCATCCATAAAGAAATGAACA
>JBKECW010000004.1:0-24151 GCA_047975005.1 Bacteroidales bacterium
AAATTAAAGCCGATACTCGGACACATAGCACCTTTCAGCACCGTGTCTCTACCAATTTTTAGTCGCAATATTTTTATCTGATTAAAAAAGAACTCATTGAACTTCAGACGCAGCTGTGCCGCTTCCAGCTCCTTGACATTCTTTGGGAAATGAACTGCACGATAGGCTTCTTCGAGGGCAGTCAGTTTGTTTTGCTCTATAATGCCTGCCGGCAAAACCTCCTCTATCTTTCCCTCAACTTGTTTCAATAACTCTGCTTGGATACTACTGATTTGCTTTGAGTTAAGAAAATTCTTCTTCATCTTCTCAGTTGTGTTGTAGATGGGCAGGAAAGCATTTTGATATAGTTGTCTAATATGCTTTTCGATAGGCTCTACTTCGGGGTGGGCAATATTGTATCGGTCGTTAAATTTTGCAGGCTTACCAAAAATTATATATTCTTGTCCTTGGCGAAAAAGATCTCTAAAATGATATATTCCCCTAAACCAAATCAACTCTATTGTTCCGGTATCATCATGAAAAACGGCTGTCAGCCTGCGTTTGCGCCCCTCACCAATTTCATTGACGTTCGATATAAACCCTCGCAACTGAATATATGCAGACAAGCTGTTTATATCTCGAACTTTATAGAACTTAGAACGGTCGACATAGCGAAAGGGATAGTACTGTAGCATACTGCCAAAGCTGTGCATTGAAAGCTCCTTTACAAGCATCTCTGCCTTCTTTGGCCCTACTCCCTTGATGTACTTTATATCTGTATTTAATATGTCTTGTTGCACAACGTATCTTTTCTATCCATACAAAGGTAGGGAATATTACGAAATTACAATAGCGATAACTAGCTGTTACAATGTGCTACGTGTCTATTACGAAGTAGTCGAATCAACAGATAATCAGGTGTTGATTATTTCTCGATAATCACACAAGAGCTATCTTCAGTACTGTATGTATAGCCTAATATTTCCTCTTCGTTTTTCTCTATGTTGTCGAATATTTCAGGATTTATTCCGAAACTTGAAAAAAGCAATTCTGTTTTTGACAATTCACCTGTTCTTATTTTGACTATAAAGTACACAAAAGCACTGATTGATAGCAGGAATGCGATTGAAGATACCGCAAATTTTATGATAAATGCATCCATTTCTAATTGTGTTTTAAATATTAAAGTCAAATCGCTATCATAGGCAGATAAAAATATTTTCTTTTACTCTTAGACAACGTAAAATTAATATGGTTTAATATGTGGGTGATATTTTTTTTACAAAAAAAGAATAATATACTTTGGTGTCTTTTTTGTATTTCGCAGTAAATCAGATAAATACTTGCATTTTGCGCAATGGCTACTCCTAAGTCTGCAACTTTATTACTACTTTTGTGTATTGTAGAGAGATGAATTTGAGAATAAATTCTAGCTGATAGCTAAAAGCAATCTAAATGTAAGAAGCAGTCAGCCATAAAACAAGAAAACAATGTCAGAACAAAATAAAATAATAGAGGACCTGTCGAACAAAGAATATGAATACGGATTTACTTCCAATATTGAGACAGAGTCTTTTCCCAAAGGGCTTAACGAGGATGTGGTAAGACGCATTTCGGCAATAAAAGAAGAGCCTCAATTTCTTCTTGACTTTCGCTTGAAGGCTTTCAAGAAATGGCAATCTATGCAGATGCCTAAATGGGCGTATTTAGACATTCCCGAGATTGATTATCAGGATGTTATATACTATGCAGCTCCTAAAAAACCCAAACTTAACAGTCTCGACGAGGCAGACCCCGAGTTGCTCGAAACTTTCAAGAAATTGGGAGTGCCGGTCGAAGAGCAAAAAGCACTTGCAGGTGTTGCCGTAGATGCTGTTATCGACAGTGTGTCGGTAACTACCACCTTCAAGGCGACCCTTGCCGAAAAAGGGATTATCTTCTGCTCGTTCAGCGAGGCTGTGAGGGAACACCCGGAATTGATAAAACAATATCTTGGCAAGGTTGTACCTTATTCCGACAACTACTTTGCAGCTCTTAACTCTGCGGTATTCAGCGACGGTTCGTTTTGCTATATTCCCAAGGGAGTGAAGTGTCCGATGGAGTTGTCAACATATTTCCGTATAAATGCGGCAAATACAGGACAGTTTGAACGCACACTTATCATTGCCGACGATGACAGCTATGTTAGCTATCTTGAGGGTTGTACTGCTCCGCAACGTGATGAAAATCAGCTTCATGCAGCAGTTGTAGAGATAATAGCCATGGATAGAGCAAGCGTAAAGTACTCTACCGTACAGAATTGGTATCCGGGCGACAAAAACGGCAAGGGTGGCATATTCAACTTTGTTACCAAGCGTGGGATTTGCGAGGGCAAGTCTTCCAAAATTAGCTGGACGCAGGTTGAAACAGGCTCAGCCATAACATGGAAATACCCAAGCTGCATACTCAAAGTCGACAACTCCATTGGGGAGTTTAACTCTGTGGCAATGACCAACAACGCTCAGCAAGCTGACACCGGCACAAAAATGATTCATCTTGGCAAAAACACTAAGAGCCGTATCGTTTCTAAAGGTATCTCTGCGGGAAAGAGCAAAAACAGCTATCGTGGACTAGATAAGATTGCTCCACGTGCTTCTAACGCTCGCAATTTCTCGCAATGCGACTCTCTGCTACTTGGCGACAAATGCGGTGCGCATACATTCCCATACATCGACACCAAAAATAGCACGTCGATAGTGGAACACGAAGCAACAACATCCAAGATTAGCGACGAACAACTATTCTACTGCAATCAGCGAGGGCTCGACCCTGAGGAAGCTGTAGGCATGATTGTAAACGGCTATGCCAGAGAGGTCTTGCAGGAGTTGCCTATGGAATTTGCCGTTGAAGCACAGAAGTTGCTGCAAATCAGCCTCGAAGGAAGCGTGGGCTAATACATTTCGGTATTAGCAGGGGCAGTTTTTTGTTGAAATGTAGAGATAAGATATGCTCTGTCTCTACGAAAACCAAAACAGGTCAAAAATATATCATCCAACAAACCCGTATGGGATATTTTATCAATTTCGGTAGGTATCATCTAACCATGCTTTCACAATCTTGGCTCTGTTCTTCCCTATCAGTTCTTGTATCTCTTCTTCCGAGGCTTTGGATAGCAAAATAATAGATTTGTATTTTTTTAGCATCTTCATTGCTGTATCCTTACCTATACCTTTTATCTTCACTAGTTCGCTTTGTGCAAAATCCTTACTCCGCAAATTGCGGTGAAAGGTAATACCAAAACGGTGCGCCTCGTCACGCAAGTGCTGTATTACTTTCAATGTCTGTGAACGCTTGTCGAGGTATATCGGTATGCTATCGCCCGGAAAATATATTTCCTCCAATTTTTTGGCAATGCCGATAATGGCTATCGTTCCTCGCAGTCCTAAGGTTTCCAAGGACTTTACAGCCGATTTAAGCTGTCCTTTTCCGCCGTCAATGACTATTAGCTGAGGCAAAGACCGTCCCTCGTCTAAAAGTCGCTTATATCGCCTAAAAACGACTTCCTCCATAGATGCAAAGTCATCGGGTCCTTCGACGGTTTTAATCTTAAAATGCCGATAGTCCTTTCCACTCGGTTTTCCGTTTTTGAAAACAACACAGGCTGCAACAGGATTTGTACCCTGAATATTGCTATTGTCAAAGCACTCAATATGCTGAGGCAGAGCAGTTAAGCGCAAATCCTCTTTGATTTTTAAAAGTAGCTCTTCCCTACCCGATTTTTTGTCGCCTTTTGATGTCAGTTGAGATTGCAGTTTTTCCTTGCGATAATACATCGTATTGCGCTTAGACAGTTCCAACAGCTTGAGCTTATCTCCAATTTTGGGAACAAAATAATTAATACCACTACCCTCTTGCTCTATCTCAAAGGGAACAAGAACGTCTCTGGTGTGACTTTTAAATTTTTGCCGTAACTCAGTTATCCCCATCAACAACAAATTGCTCTCAGATTCGTCTAATACTTTTTGTATTTCTTGAGTAAAAGTATTAACAATTGAGCCATTCATCACTTTCAAATAGTTAATATATGCACACTCATCGTCCGCAACTATGGAAAATACATCAACATCCCCAATGCTCGGACTGACAACCGAAGAGCGTGATTGATATTTACCGAGGATTTCCAACTTGTTTTTAAACTGCATTGCTTCTTCAAATTTAAGATTTTCCGAAGCCTTGTTCATCTCTTCTTTCAATAGCCGTAAAATAGCTGCCGTCTTGCCTCTCAATATATTCTTAATCTGTACAATATAGTCCATATACTGTTCTTCATTGCACAAGTTTTCGCACGGACCACAGCAATTTTTGATGTGATATTCCAAACAAATGCTGTATTTTCCGAGCCTCACATTGTCTTTAGACAGGTTATATTTGCATGTTCTGAGCGGATAAAGACGTTTAAATAGCTCAAGCAATATCCTTGCAGCATATACTGACGAATAAGGACCATAGTATTTTGAGCCGTCTTTTACTACGTTCCTAGTCATAAATACTCGTGGAAAACGCTCGTTTTTTATACATATCCACGGATAGGATTTATCGTCTTTCAAGCGAACATTGTAGCGAGGTTGATACTTTTTTATCAAGCTGTTTTCCAACAAAAGAGCATCCTGCTCAGAACTGACTACTACATAGCGGATTTCGTAGATATTTTTTACCAATAACCACGTTTTACGGTTTTCAATAGTCCCTGTAAAGTAAGAAGACACACGCTTTTTGAGGTCTTTTGCCTTGCCTACATAGATAATCTTCTCATTCTTATCAATATACTGATATACACCGGGCTGATTAGGCAATAAAGATATTACTTTTCTCAAATCCTCTATCTTGCTATTTTGTGGTTTTAAGGGCATTTTCTTGATGCTGTAATACTATAAATATATGATAAAACGGCTATTCTGTACTATTCTCAAAAATTTATTACCGAATATACCTCATCGGTGTATTCTTTAATTATCTCCCTACCCTTTAGAAAATCAAGCTCTACTACAAAATTGACGTAAATCTTCTTTACCTCAAAGTTTTGCAAAATGCGCAAAACCGCACCAATAGTCCCTCCTGTTGCCAACAAATCGTCATGTATCAAAATAACATCATCATGCTGCAATGCATCTTTATGTATTTCGATAGTATCTGTACCATATTCTAAAGCGTATTCTTCGCTGTAAACATCTGCCGGGAGTTTGCCCTTTTTGCGTACTGGCACAAATCCTGCTTCCAATTTATTGGAAAGAATTGAACCCAAAATAAAGCCTCTTGACTCAATGCCTAATACCTTTGTAATACCTTTGTCCTTGTAGCTTTCATAGATATCGTTGACAACAACATTGGTAAGCTCATGGTCTTTAAAAACAGTGGTTAGGTCCTTAAAAACTATCCCTTTTCTAGGAAAATCTACTACATCTCTGATGTTTTTTTTTACGTCTTCTAGTGTTTTCATTTTATGCTATTTTTTAGATATTATTTTTTCAGATTTTCAGACTTAGATTTCAATTATTGAATAATAATAGGCAATAGACGGATAGCAAACGGACAATGCACATAGGTCTGCCCCTGCATTTCTGTGTATTTCATTTTCAACTGTATTGTCTAAATTCAATATCTAACATCCTCCTGTTTTCGCTCAATTTTTAATCAAAAAACATTGTTCCACGTGGAACAATTTTACTTTTGACCCTTTTTCCTTGCTATATTCATCATCAAAACTTGAATATCGGCAGGCGATACTCCTAAGATACGTTTAGCCTGACCTATATTTATTGGCCTAATTCGTTCTAACTTTTGTCTGCCTTCGGTCGAAATTTGAGTAATCGAAGAATAATTTATCTCGTTTGGTATTACTAAACTATCATTCTGACTAATTCTTAATGCTGATTCTTGTTCTCTTTCAATATATCCTCTATATTTTATAGCAATCTCTACACTTTCAATTACCTCATCCCTACTCCGAGTGGCTAGCTTTGAAAACTTTTCATTCAAATGTGGCAAGTTATCCAACAAGTCTAAAAATCTTAATTCAGGACGCAAAAGTAATGAGGATAGTTTTGCACTCTCACGTAGTGTCGAAAATCCCTCTCTTTCGAGATAGGGATTTATATCTTTCATCTTTACTTTATAGCTCTCGGCAAGATTTATTACTTCCGCGACAATTGAATATTTCAAATCTGCCGCAGTACTAATCGATTTAAAGCGTTCTCCAAAATCTGATATTTTTGATGATAATCGCTGGTCTGCATTATCTTGACGCAATAAAATCCTGAATTCTGCCCTACTCGTAAACATCCTATATGGTTCGTCTACTCCTTTGGTCAGCAGGTCGTCGATCAAAACTCCAATATATGCCTCATCCCTATTGAGTGTAAACTCAGATTTGGAGGTACATTTTATAAAAGCATTAATTCCTGCTATCAAGCCTTGCCCTGCAGCTTCTTCATACCCAGTAGTCCCGTTTATCTGTCCTGCAAAAAATAAATTGTCAATGAGACGAGTCTCAAGAGTATGCTTTAAATCTTGCGGATTAAAATAATCGTACTCAATGGCATAGCCAGGTTTTATGATATTGCAAGAATGCAATCCCGGAATTTTCTTAATTCCTGCATATTGAACTTCTAATGGCAAAGATGAACTAAAACCATTAAGATAATATTCGTAAGTATCTATGCCTTCGGGTTCGAGAAAAAGCTGATGTGCATCCTTGTCGACAAAAGTGTCAATCTTGGTTTCTATACTCGGACAATATCTAGGTCCTGCTCCAGAAATTGTTCCATCGAACATTGGTGAGTCTTTAAACCCTTTTCTCAACTCGCCGTGAACATCCTTATTAGTAAAAGTTATAAAACAACTACGCTGTGACAATTGAGTATTTGAAATGTCCTTATATGAGAATCTATGGAAGTCATTCTCAGACTTCTGCTCTTTTACCTCCGAAAAATCTATTGTACGCCCATCTATACGCACCGGAGTCCCGGTTTTGAGCCTGTCGGCAGTAAAACCCAATTCTTTGAGTTGTGATGTTAAGCCAATACTTCCCTGCTCTCCTAATCTGCCTCCCGAAAACTTAGAACGACCTATATGTATCACTCCATTCAAAAAGGTTCCATTTGTTAAAATAACAGAATTAGAATAAAACTCAAGACCTAAAGTCGTTTTTACTCCTTGCACTACTCTCCCCTTTATCAAAAGCTCAGTAACATGATCTTGCCATATATCAAGATTATCTATGCTTTCGAGAGTTCTTCTCCACTCTTGGGTAAATTGTACCTTATCGCACTGCGACCGCGGACTCCAAACAGCAGGACCTTTTGAAGTATTTAGCAAACGAAACTGAATAGAAGTCTTATCAGCAATCTCTCCGGTATAGCCTCCCAATGCATCAATCTCTCTCACAATCTGCCCTTTAGCTATACCGCCAATTGCAGGATTGCAAGACATTTGCCCAAATCTGTCAATATTTATGCTGATAAGTAATGTTTTTGCACCTAAATTTGCAGAAATAGCTGCCGCTTCGCAACCGGCATGACCGCCACCTACAACAATAACATCATAATTTTTGAATATCATAATACTCTAACATATATTTATTCTCAGTTTCTCTCATTCTCTTTTGCTCGCTATCGGTTTTATCATTTAGTCCACAAAGGTGCAACATGCCATGAAATATAACGCGCAACAACTCATCATCAAACGAAACTTCATAATCCTTTGAGTTCCTATAAACCGTATCCAGACTAATATATGCCTCACCATCAACAATTTTGAAAGAACCATAATCGAAAGTAATTATGTCGGTAAAATAATCGTGTTTTAAAAATTCTTTATTAACATCCAATAACTCTGTGTCGTTAACAAAGAAAAACGACACTATATCGACAGCTCTATCAAAATCAGCTAGAATTTTAACAAAAATCTTTTCTATATCATTGGTATTCAACGAAATATCTATATCAGTATATTCAATATTCCAATTGAAAGTATTTTCTGGTCTATTCTTCATTATCAGTTACATATCTTTTGTAAATATCTCTGTAAAAAGAGTTTAATCTACTTTGATTTTTAATTAGTTGTTCTTTAAATTTAATATTCTTCCTTTCTTGCTGTGTCAAATTAGGATTAGAATAAAACTGTTTGTCGGCACTGTTCGATTCTCTTTCGTTGTCCAAATCACGTTCCTTATCAGCCTTTTCAGACTCTAACATTTTATTTAGAATATCATTTTGCCTTTCGAGTGTTTGCTGTGAAATTTTTTGATTTAAAATATCTACTCTATTCTCTTCCAACATTTTGTTTATTTCATTCAAATCACCTTGTGTTCCGGGTTTAAGACCTCCTTGTTGCTTCATCTCTTGTATCATTTGCTGAAGCATTTCGTTCATCATCAATGCCTGCCCCATTTGATTACTCATTTGCCCAGGCTTTTTACCATTCTTTATGTCGTTAATCATCTTCTGCATTTGCTGCTTTAAAGATTGCTGACCGTCTTTCATTTTACCAAAAGGATTGGGCTTACCTCCTTGAGGACTATCACACTGAGAATCTCCATTGCTCTGACTATTACTTTGATTTTCAAGGTTTTTTATTGATTCTGCCAAAAATAAAGCCAAGTTGTTGATAGATGTAAGATTTTTTCTTTGCATTACTCCAAAATTTCTCGGAGAGTTTCCTCTGCTGTCAACCTGTAATGCATCTTTCATAGTTGACACAGACTTGCGCGAGAAATATTCCATATCTTCCAAATCAGTCTTAATAAAAGAAGAAACTGATGGATTGCGTACAATTATAGCATTAAGAGAATCTGATACTAAAGTAGATTGATTTTGAATGCTAGTTTGGTCAATTATTAATGCTGAAAATGGTTGAGATATTACATTTAAGTTAATAGACCTCTGATTTACAACTTCTTGATCTAATGATAGAGAAACCAAATTGTTGAGTATCCGTTTCAGATTGTTAATGTCTTCGCCTTGTTGCATTTCAATCTGACTTTGGATTTTATCTTTCATTTTTTGAGATAATTGGCTCAGCTTTTCAGATGAATTTTTAATTCCTTGTTTTGCTCCTTTTTTATTCTTTTTTCGCAAATTATCAGCGTTATTATCCATCTGATTTATAATATCTTCCATCTCATTAGAAACATCATCTAAGTCATATTTATCTTCAAGATGCTCGTTTTGTTCCTTTGCTTTTTCATAATCCTGCTTTAATTTTTCTAAGGTAGATTTATTTTGAAGCTGTTTATCCAATAGTTTATTATCACTCATTTTATCAACATCTTCCAACATTTGCTGCTCATCGTTTGCAAGTTGTTTCATTTCATTGAGAATATTATCCAGCTGTTGCTCAACTTGAAGACGTTTAAGCATTTCAATACTGTTATTCATCTGTTTTTCAAGGCTTTCTAACTTGTGATTTAGTTCATCGACAGTTTCTTTAAAATTGTTAGGATTGTCTTGCTGCGAAAGCTCTTGTAATTTTTCTAATAAATTTTGCAATTCCTTGTCTTGCATCAGCTCATTAAGCAGTTTATCAATTTCTTCTTGCTTATTCTTTATATTATCACTCTGCTTTGTAAATGTATTAAGCATATTACTGTTTTCTTGAAACATGCTTTTCAATTGATCAAACATATTGTTTACAGCCTTTTGCTGATTCTGTAATGACTTTGAAATCTGTTGATTATCCCATTTATTATTATTTGAATTTAAAAGACTTTTATTTAATTCTTCTAATTTTTCTTGCATATTTTCTGATAAATTGTCCGTTTTGTTCAACATATCGAATATCTCATCGTATGTTTTATCAGATTCTTCTAAAATCTCTTCTTTACTTGGTTTTTTATATGAAAATACTGATGTTATAGCTTTTTTATACCCTTGAAAATAATCATTGTCAGATATTTCAAAATAGTATGACAAATCTGAAAACAACAAAGTATTGAAATTAAATCCATACTCAAAATATTCATGATTCATGCGAAGTGGAATATCAATTTTTACAATACTGTCTTCGTCTGAAATATTGGATTTAATAATCATTTTAAGAGAGTTAAAACCATAATCGTCAGACACTTCACCCGAGAAATAAAATACTCCATATTCACTCGTATCTGCATATTGTTTGACACTTATAAGTGGAAATTCATCTGGAATAACAGAAATGGAACTAGACAAAAAAGTTTCATCTTTAAAATGTTCATTATCACAAATAATACTGTATTTTTCGTTCTCTTTTGCTCTCAAGGAAAAGGTATATTTATCGCCCTCTCTTTCTGCAATATAAGTAGTATCCGTAAACTTAAATTTCAATACAGAAGTATTTAATGTTGATAGAGTCCATTTAATAGTAGAATTAATAGGAACAATTACATCTGAATTTTCATTTAAAACTTCAGTGTCTAATTTTGTGTATGTAGGCGGATTTACTTGTATTGATATTTTATCGATAATAGGACTTGATAAGACTGTAAGTGAATAATTATCAGAAAAATAAAGTTTATCAGTAAATCTAAAATCAATACTATTATTTATATTGTCAAATGTATACTTAAAATTATTATCTGACTTTTCCATCAAATAATCAATATTGTTTATGCGTATATAAACAATATTTGGAATTTTATCACCAACACATTGTAAATTAATAGTATATGTATCACCTCGTCTTACTAACAAATCATTATTTAAAAGTTGAAACTTGAATGGAGCCGGTGGATAATATGTCTTTTTATAATTTACTAATCGCTCGTAAGTATTTTTGAAGGAAGATGGATTGATAAATATAAATGTTAATACCATAAATAACACAATACCAAGATATAGTACAAACTTTTTAATACTCGAAAAATCAATAGCTTTAGTAAAAGGTATATGCTCAATCTTAGAAATTTTCTGATTTATACTTGCAATTATCAGTTCGTTGTTTGTTGCTTCTTCATCCTCAGCAAGTTCTACTACATTTATAAGTTGATCTTCTAACTCAGGAAAGTGATTATTAATAATCCAATTAGCTTTTTTATAATCAATATTTCTTCCATACTTAAACACTTTCATCAATGGTAATAATATCCAAAGTATAAATATTACAAGTGTAAAGCTCAGCGTAAAAAAGAATAGTACAGTGCGAAATGTAACAGATGAATATAATTGACTCTCAATAAAATATATAATTAAAAAATATGATAACCAAACCAAAGAAAAAAGTATAAATCCACGTAGAAACTGCACCATATAATATCTATTGATGAAGGATTCTAGTTTGTATCTGAATTGTTTATAATTTTCAGTCATCTATTATTTACTAGTCATTTATAAAAAACATGTTTGTCAAAAACTTTGTTTATAAAACTATATTAAGCATTGACATCTTGTTTATAAATTGCAAAGTTAAAGTTTTGAACTTAAAGAAACATATTCATATAAAAAAGTTTTGCGTTTATCAAAGTATAAGTTTTTATTTATAATCAATATTTACAAACACCAATCTTAACAAGAAAGTTTGTCAACATAAAAAAAATATAGAATATCAACAATGTTAGAAAGTGTAATAAAAATCTTGTATCTTAGCACATTATATGTGTCAATATTTTTTTATAAAAAATGAATAGTGTGCATAAGTTGAAGTAAGTATATTTATTCACAATTTCAACAGTATATATACATACATATATATTTATTTATTTAATTCTTTAATACTATATATATAATATGATTGAAGACGAAGGTAGTGAAAATATAAGGGAATGGGCAAGTAGTTCGGAAGACAACGAAGCTGTACTAAGACCTGCGCAATTTAGCGATTTTACGGGACAAAGGACCATAGTAGACAATTTAAAAGTCTTTGTACAAGCAGCAAAACTTCGCAACGAACCGCTAGATCATGTGTTGTTGCATGGACCTCCTGGATTGGGTAAAACAACATTATCAAACATTGTTGCCACTGAAATGGGTGTGGGCATTAAAATTACATCAGGTCCTGTTCTCGAAAAGCCCGGTGATTTGGCAGGATTATTGACAAACCTTGATACTTGTGATGTTCTATTTATAGACGAAATTCACAGACTAAGCCCTGTTGTAGAGGAGTACCTATATTCAGCAATGGAAGATTTTAGAATAGATATTATGATTGACAAAGGTCCTAGTGCAAGGTCAATACAGATTGATTTAAACCCTTTCACGCTTGTTGGGGCTACAACTAGGTCAGGACTCCTTACATCGCCTCTAAGAGCTCGTTTTGGTATCAAATGCCTATTGGAATATTATGACACAGATATACTGACAACTATAGTCAAACGCTCTGCCAAAATTATGAGTGTACCAATAAACGAAAAAGCTGCTAATGAAATAGCTCTTAGAAGTCGTGGAACACCTCGTATTGCTAATGCATTACTACGTAGAGTTAGAGATTTTGCGCAAGTAAAAGGATCAGGAAAAATAGATTTAGACATTACAAAATACGGTCTTGAGGCTCTAAATATTGATAAAGCAGGGCTAGACGAAATGGATAATAAAATATTACTGACAATTATTGATAAGTTCAAGGGAGGACCTGTTGGTTTATCCACAATAGCTACTGCAGTGGGGGAAGATTCAGGAACAATAGAGGAAGTATATGAACCTTTTCTCATAAAAGAGGGTTTCATTAATAGGACTCCACGTGGTAGAATGGCTACTGAATTAGCTTTTTTGCATTTTGGAAAAACTTATAAAAATAGACCTGATATTCAGCAAATGAGTATTTTTGATGATATATAATTTTATAAAAATTGGAATTATATAAACTAATTTACTGTAAATAAGAGTTATAAATGATTTATTAAAAAATAAAAAGATATACCATGAGATACATAATAACTAGTTTGACGTTGCTTTTTGTATTTATAACTAACGCAAAAGCACAAGATAATACCGAGCTCGATCCAATGCTAATTACTTTTAGTGCTAAATTGATTTCTAGCTTAGATTCAAGTTCTATTGCCTATGCGCATGTTATTAATCCACGTACTAGAAGTGGTGTTATTACTGATGATGACGGAGTTTTTAGTATTCAAATGCTGAATGTAGACAGTTTAGTTGTTAGTGCCGTAGGGATAAAGAAAACAGTGTTAAAGGTTTATCCTGATTACGAAGAAGGAACTGTAGTAACATATATTATTCAAGCTGACGTTTATAACACAGGCGGTGTTGAAGTAGAAGGAAAAAATCGTATAGATTTAGGATTTGAAGAAGGTAAAGAAAGAAATAACCTTGATCCTAAGTATAGATCTGATTATTATAAGGACAAACCTGGTGTATTAGAAGCTGTATTTTCTCCTCTTAGCTACCTCGGATACAAATTCAACAAGAGAGAAAAAGAATTGAGAACATTGCACAATACAATGCGTGAAGAAGAACGTTGGAAAGAAGTTTCTCAAATGTATAACGAAAAAACTATTATCGAGCTTACAGGCCTTAAAGAAAGAGAAGTTGAAGATTTTATGCTCTATATGAATAAAAAAGTGGATGTATTAAAATTGCAGACCCAAGAAGATGTTAACTTTGCTATATTGTCTGTTTTTAAAGAATATAAGGAAGAACAAAAGAGATAATATATCTTTCTTCGAGACTCACCTTTGAGATATATTCTGTAGGATGAGTTTACAAGTCGGTCTAGTATTGCATCAGCAATAGTTCCTTCACCTATGATGTCATACCAAACAGGTATAGGAATCTGTGATGATGCTATTGTTGAAGTTTTGTTATACTCCTCGTCGCTACACTTGGAATGGCGACAATGAAAGGACAGGTTGTGGCAGGCACAAGACCTGTCTGTATGCTAAACTCTCCTCCTCCTAGTTGAGGATACGACAGGAGGAGTCTATAAAGTCAAATATCTACTTTGCTTATTAAGCATTGTAAGTTGTCGATGCTGTGTCGCCTCCACGACCTGTCCAGTTTGTGTGGAAAAACTTTCCTCTAGTTTTGTCAACTCGCTCGTAGGTGTGCGCCCCGAAATAATCACGCTGCGCTTGTAACAGGTTGGCAGGAAGGTTCTCACATTTAAAACCATCAAAATATGATAGAGCTGAACTCATCGCAGGAATAGGTATGCCTGCACCAATTGCTTGTTGGCAGATTCTACGCCATGCGTCTTGTGCTGCTACTATTTTTGATTTGAAAAAAGGATCTAGCAAAAGATGCTCCAACTGAGGATTTTTGTCAAAGGCTTTTTTTATGTCTCCTAAGAATATTGAGCGGATAATACAGCCTCCTCGCCACATCAGCGCAATGTCGCCGTAGTGCAAGTCCCACTTATATTCTTTTGCAGCTGCGCGCATTAGGCTGTAGCCCTGTGCATACGATACTAATTTTGCTCCATAAAGTGCTTGCTCTAAATCCTTAATAAATTGCTGTTTATCAGTGTTTAGTTTTATTTCGTTACTACCGTATTCTTTCGATGATTTTACCCGTAAATCTTTCTCCGCAGATAGCATTCTGGCATATACTGCCTCGCTTATCAATGTCAGTGGAACTCCCAAATCCATTGCCGACTCGCTTGTCCACTTGCCTGTGCCTTTTTGCCCTGCAGCATCCAAAATTTTACCTACAAGCGCTTTGCCGTCTTCGTCTTTATACGACATTATATCACCAGTTATTTCTATCAGATAGGAGTTCAAATCGCCTTTGTTCCACTCTTTGAAGGTAGATGCTATTTCATCGTAGTTCATACCTCCCAATGATTTCATCAGATGGAATGTTTCGCAAATTAACTGCATATCACCATACTCGATACCGTTGTGTACCATTTTAACATAATGACCTGCACCATCATTGCCAACCCAGTCGCAACACGGTGTGCCATCTTCAACTTTTGCTGATATAGATTGGAAAATATCTTTTACGTATACCCATGCTTCCTTACTGCCTCCAGGCATAATGGACGGTCCTTTCAATGCTCCTTCCTCGCCACCCGAAACTCCTGTGCCAATATATAACAGACCTTTACTCTCTACATATTTTGTTCTGCGGATAGTGTCGTGATAAAGAGAGTTGCCTCCGTCAATTATAATATCACCATTTTCTAAATAAGGTATTATTTTGTCGATAAAATCATCAACAGGCTGACCGGCTTTTACCAACATCATCACCTTGCGGGGGCGTTCTAATGAGGCACAAAGTTCTTCGATACTTTTAGTGCCGATGAAGTTTTTATCTGAACCTCTGCCGGCAATAAAGTTATCGACTTTTGCCGTAGTTCTGTTGTAAACAGCTACAGTATAGCCTTTGCTTTCCATATTTAACACTAGGTTTTCGCCCATTACGGCAAGTCCTATTAGTCCTATATCTGCTTTTTTCATTTTTAATTTCTTTGATAACAACCATATCATCAGATACTTAAGTGTCCGATAAATAGCTGTTGTTTTTGTTAATCATATCCATGCAATATTGGCATGGTTTAAACTTCAAAATACCGCACGAAAGTAGGAAAATTATTACTAGTCTGCCAAACTTTGTCGACTATTGTATTGATAATAATATCGAACACATATAGATACTCTCAATTCGGAAGAAATGTATTTTTTATTGTTTAATGAATTGTATTTATAAATGTTTAGGTATATTTGTTGTACGACAATAGGTAGAATACTTATTTATAATAATACTTAAATATGAAAAATATACTAAACATATTGACAATAGTGCTGATAGCATGTGCTATGATGGCTTGTAGCAGTAAGAAAAACGACAACAAGAATAGTAGCAAACTCAATGAAACTACCGACAGTTCTAAATGTATAAACACCGAATTTAAAAATGTGAACCATGGTGACAAGTTTATAGGTGTACAGCTATGGTCGGTTAGGGATGATATGAAAAAAGATCCAGAAACAACAATCAAAGTTCTTGGCAAAATGGGATATAAGTTTGTGGAAATGGCAGGTTATAGCGATGGAAAGTTTTATGGAATGCAACCAGAAGATTTTAAAAAACTTTGTGAGGACAATGGTGTCAAAGTATTGGGGTCTCATTACGGACCCAATATCAGCAAAGAAGAAGGTTCCTTAGAAAAAGCACTCGGGGAGTGGAAAATTGCCATCAATGCCCATAAAAGAGCCGGGTGCTCTTATATTGTTAAACCATCGCAAGGAAAGTGGGCTTACGAAAGTTTGGAAGGTCTAAAAGCATATTGCGATTATTACAATAAGGTAGGAGAGATGTGCAATGAGGCAGGATTAAGATTTGGGTATCACAATCACGAGAAGGAATTTATGGAAGTAGAAGGCAAAGTAATGTACGATTATATGCTAGAAAATACCGACCCTGAAAAGGTGGCTTTCGAGCTGGATTTGTATTGGATTAATAAAGGAGGGAAAGTGGCAAGCGATTACTTCAAAAAATATCCGGGAAGATTTGAATACTATCATGTGAAAAACGAAAAAGAATTGTGTGCTGACGAAGAAGCAATATTTAAAGATGCTTTTGAGGCAGTTACAGAGGCTGGAGTCAAAGAAATTATTGTAGAGGTGGAGCATTACAATTTTGATCCTTTGGTGAGTGTTATGAAAAGTCTTGATTTTTTGAGTAATCAAGACTATGTTAAAGCAAAGTATTAGTAAGACGTTTTGTAACTTAGTCGAAATGTGCTATTTTTGGGATATTGAAATAAAAATGAATTATAACATAGAATACAATGACTTTTGAAGACGTAAAACCTGTTATTGCTGATTGCAAGCAAAAAATGGAAGCTACAACGGAGCATCTGCACAATGAATTGACGCATATTCGCGCAGGTAAAGCTTCTACAACAATGATTGAAGGAGTTATGGTAGAATACTATGGCACTCCTACTCCTATTTCGCAGGTGGCTAGTGTGTCAACCCCTGACCCTCGCACAATAGCAATTCAACCTTGGGAAAAACATATAATTCCGGATATTGAAAGAGCTATAATGGAAGCCAATCTAGGATTTAACCCAGGCAACAATGGAGAAATTGTAAGGGTTGCAGTGCCACCTCTTACCGAAGACCGCCGCAAGGACTTAGTAAAACAAGCAAATGCAGAAGGTGAAAATGCGAAGGTAAGTATTAGAAACGCGCGAAAAGATGCTAATTCTACACTGAAATCTATGATAAAAGACGGATTGTCAGAAGATGTCGAAAAAGATGCAGAGACAGAAGTTCAGAAAATAACAGACCAAATGGTGAAAGTAATAGACGAACTAGTTGCTAAAAAACATGAGGATATTATGACGGTATAGTTAGAGCCCATTCTAAAAACCAATATATATCACATTATTGATGTTTTGGAGGGACTCTAGTTAGTATTTAAAACAACAAAGCTCTAGTAGAATATACTAGAGCTTTGTTGTTTTTTCAGTCTAAAATCAGCCTAAATGAAGCACTGTATCTACGTCTGTATGTTCAAGGCTAAATGCCTCTGCTACTTCTTTATAAACAATTTTCCCCCTTACTACATTAAGTCCGAGTTTTAAGGGTTTCGACTCCTTGCAAGCCTTTTGCCAACCTTTGTTTGCCAACTCAATGGCATAAGGCAGTGTGGCGTTGGTAAGTGCGATGGTAGAGGTGCGTGGTACTGCTCCCGGCATATTTGCTACCGAATAATGTATCACATTGTCAATCTCATAAATAGGGTCTTGGTGGGTTGTGGGTTTTGTTGTTTCAAAGCATCCACCTTGGTCAACTGCTACATCCACCAGTACCGTCCCATTTTGCATGCTTCTCAGCATATCTCTTGTTATCAGCTTGGGTGCCTTTGCTCCCGGTATCAACACTGCGCCTATGACGAGGTCATGTGTTTCTATCATCTTTTGTATGTTGTAGCTGTGCGACATCATGGTCTTGACATTCTTAGGCATTATATCGTCCAAGTGCCTCATCCGTTTTAGGTTGATGTCCATAATTGTTACATCTGCTCCCATTCCTGCTGCCATCTTTGCTGCTTCTGTGCCAACTATACCTCCGCCTAATACCAATACCTTTGCGGGTAGTACTCCCGGCACTCCGCCCATCAATACGCCTTTGCCACCATAGGTTTTTTCTAAATACTTTGCTCCTTCCTGTATAGACATTCTACCTGCTACTTCTGACATTGGAATTAGCAGTGGCAGGCTGCGGTCGGGCAGCTCGACTGTTTCGTAGGCGAGGCAGACTGCTTTTTGCTTTATCATTGCGTGTGTCAGCTCTTCGCACGAAGCAAAATGAAAGTAGGTGTAGAGTAATTGATCTTCTTTAATTAGCTTATACTCAGATTCTATAGGCTCTTTTACCTTTATAATCATTTCGGCAATAGCATAAACGTCCTCAATGCTTGGTAAAATATTAGCTCCAGCTTCGATGTATTCTTCATCCATGAAACCGCTTTGCTCTCCTGCACTTTTTTGAACATACACATTATGTCCATTTTTTACTAGTTCTGCAACACCGGCGGGAATTAGAGCTACTCTATTCTCGTTGGTTTTAATCTCCTTTGGAACTCCTATTATCATTACTGTATATTTATTTTGTGTGAAACAAATGTATTTAAATGTTTTGCTTATATCTATTTCTTACCAAAAAAAGTGCCAAGCAAGGACCTCGTTATGCTGCGTCCCAATTGACTTGATATCTGACGGCTAGCACTTTTGCCTATCTGCGACAATAGGTCTTGAAATACATCTTCGCCTGCTGCTTTACGCCGGCGTTGCTCTGCTCTTTCGGCCTTTTCTTGCTCTATTAATGCTTTTTGTGCAGCTTTTTGTTGATCAATACGGGCTTGTTCCTCTGCGGCTTCGTTTAGCTTCTTACTCAATACCTCGTAGGCAGACTCTCGGTCTTCTTCTTTTTCATAGATGCCATAAACCAAGGAGCGACGTATAATTTGCGAACGCTCTTCGGGAGTAATAGGTCCTATCTGACTCTGAGGAGGAAGAACGAAAACCCTCTCAACCACCGACGGTGCGCCTTTTTCGTCAAGAAACGATATTAAGGCTTCGCCTGTTCCTAACTCTGTAATTATCTTTTCGGTGTCGTACTTCGGATTTGTGCGGAAAGTCTGCGCTGCAACTCTTACTGCCTTTTGATCTTTGGGGGTGTATGCCCGCAAAGCATGCTGTACTCTGTTGCCCAATTGTCCCAATACCGTGTCGGGTATGTCTGCAGGATTCTGAGTGATAAAATATACTCCTACTCCTTTCGAGCGGATTAAACGGACAATTTGCTCCACTCTTTCCAATAAGACTTTTGGCATATCGTTGAAAAGTAGGTGTGCTTCGTCAAAGAAAAATACCAACTTCGGCTTGTCCAAATCTCCAACTTCGGGCAAGTGTTCGTAGAAGTTTGATAGTAGCCATAACAACAGCGAAGTGTACACGCGTGGTGATGTCATTAGCTTGTCGGCAGCAATTATGTTGATTATTCCTTTACCTTGGTCAGTTTGAAGTAAATCGTTAATGTTTAGTTCAGGCTCACCAAAAAACAATTCTGCTCCTTCGCTGTCCAAACGTATTAAATTACGTTGGATGGCACCAATACTTGCCGCCGAAATATTACCATATGTGGTGGTAAATTCTTTGCGATTATTGCCTACATATTCCAACATCTTTTGCAAGTCTTTAAGGTCGATAAGCAGCAAATCATTATCGTCGGCAATCTTGAAAACTAGCGACAGCACAGCTCCTTGAGTTTCGTTCAAATCTAATAAGCGCTCCAACAACATAGGTCCCATCTCTGAAACGGTACATCTGAGTGGATGCCCCTGCTCTCCAAAAACATCCCAAAACTGCGTGGGGAAGCTCTGATAGCTAAAGCCTTTATCGTTCAGCTTATATTTGTCTACTCGCTTGTTGACACTCTCTTTGTTGCCTCCTACTTTGGAAACTCCCGACAAATCACCTTTTATATCGGCAGCAAAAACAGGTACTCCCATTTGACTAAAGGTCTCAGCAATAGTTTGTAGTGTTACGGTTTTTCCTGTACCCGTCGCACCGCTTATCAGACCGTGGCGGTTCATCATTTTTGGGATAAATGAAAATTCGCCAACTTCGGAGATGGCTACTAAGGGCTTGTGTTCAAGATTGTACATAGACGTTTTTGTTGTTTGTTGTAGCAAAGATAAGAATAGTGATATATTTTTGGTCATTTTGGCTTATAAATTTAATTGCTAAATTTGTTGCTTGGCAGAAATTCCTTATAACTGTTAGGAAAGGGCTATATGTTGTAGGCTATAAGCAAAAAGCCTTGTCTAATCTTTAAAACTTAGTTGTTTATGATTGTCGGTGCCCAGAAAAGTGAAGCCCTGCGAAAAGATAATACTGAGCATAATAAAGTACTGAAAGTGCGTAATCACCTTTTTTTCTTGTGTTAGGATTTTTACCCACACAAATATTATATAAGCCTAATTTAGATGCCTTTACCCTGTCTAGTGCAGGCACATCTGAATCACCAAATTCCCGATATTTTATTTATCTTTGTGAAGACAAAAACACATGAAGCGAATCATGAGACAAGTCTCGTACAGGAGGATGATTATAAAAGAAAAATAATCACTCCGCCTATGGCTCCCATCCTTTAAAAGGAGGGGATTTAGAAGCTCTCATCCTCGTGGAGTAGGTGCTGGTAAAACAAAAAATAACAATGGCTGTTAGTTTGATATCCGAAAATCCGAGTGTCTGATATCTGACAGTTATCAAAACATACACACATGAAAATAATATCTTGGAATGTAAATGGAATAAGGGCTGTTGCTAAGAAAAATTTTTTTGAGGACTTTATCAAAATGGACGCAGATATTCTATGCCTGCAAGAAACAAAAGCGCAGGACGAGCAAGTGGCTGAAACTCTGAAAGATATAGAGGGATGCCACATCTATTCTAATTCGGCAATAAAAAAAGGATATTCCGGAACTGCTATAATATCGAAAGAAAAACCTCTAAATGTAACTCAAGATATAGGAATTGAAGAACACGACCAAGAGGGCAGGGTGCTGTGTGCCGAATATGACGATTTTTATCTGGTGTGTGTATATGTGCCTAACTCGGGTAGCGAGCTGGCACGATTGCCGTATAGAAATGATTGGGACTTAGCATTCTATGAATACTTAAAATCGCTAGAAGAGAAAAAACCTGTTGTGGTATGTGGCGATTTTAATGTTGCCCATAAAGAGGTAGACCTTGCCCGACCAAAAGCCAATTACAACAAATCGGCAGGATACATGCAAGAAGAAATCGACGGTATGGATAGATTTATACAAGGTGGGTTTGTAGATACCTTCAGGCATTTACACCCTGATGCTACCGATAAATATTCGTGGTGGAGCTACAGAGCAGGGGCAAGACCTAAGAATATCGGCTGGAGAATCGACTATTTTCTCGTCTCGGAGATATTTATGTCCACTGTCAAAGATGCTTCTATTTTGGATCATATTATGGGGTCTGACCATTGTCCTGTAGCTATTGAGCTAATAAGCTAAAACCTATAAACAATAGAGTTTATATTCATGCCTGCACCCACTGATGCGAATATTACATAATCGCCTTTGTTGATAGTATGATCTTTCAAATTAGCTTTCATAATTAGGTCGAGCATTGTAGGAACTGTCGCCACTGATGAATTACCAAATTTATTGATAGTCATGGGCATTATATTCTTGTCATAAGTGTCCTTGCCGTATAGTTTGAAAATTCTCTCCAATATTGCCTCGTCCATCTTCTCGTTTGCTTGGTGGATGAGTACCTTCTTGATGTCTGTCAGGTCTATACCGGCTTTCTCAATGCTGGTTCTTACCACCTTTGGCACGTTGTTGAGTGCATATACGTAGACTTTTCGTCCTTCCATATAAATAAACTCATCTTTGCCATTCCACTTCTTTTTGTCGATGGGAGCATCGAAAGTAAGGATATTTGCATAAGGTATTGAGTCGCTTTGGCTGTGGTGCGATATAAGTCCTGTGGGTGTGTCGCTCTCTACGGCTTTTACGACGGTTGCACCTGCGCCGTCTGCAAAAATCATGGCATCCCTGCTGCTGTCGTCGATAATGCGAGAGAGGGTATCTGCTCCTATCACCAGTCCCATATTGAAGTCTCCTGCTTTAATGTAAGCATTTGCCGTAATCATCGACTGTGTCCAGCCCGGACATCCTGCAATGACGTCATGGCAAATACACTCGGATCTTTTAATTCCCAGTGTAGCCTTCACTTTGTTGGCTATTGACGGCAGTATGTCGGTTTGCAGGGTTCCTGCTTTTATATCTCCAAAATTGTGAGCAACGATAATAAAATCAAGCTCGTCGGGATTGATATTGCCCGATTCCAGTGCATTCTTTGCCGCAAGAGCTGCAATGTCCGAGCAGGTCTGATTGTCGTTCACCCAGCGTCGTTCCTCGATATTTGTGATATCTTTAAATTTCGATATAATCTCATCGTTCGACTTGTCGAAGGGCATGCCTGTCTTCGGGTCAATAAACTTAAAGTCAAGGAAATCACTATTTCTAATAATCCTTTCAGGCAAGTAAGAGCCGGTAGCTACAATTTTAAGGTATCTATTCATTTTTGCGTTCTGTCAATATTCAACGAGCCGTACTAATTATTTCACAAAGTTATTCAAATTAAATGTAAATCCATCAAATTCACCGTAACAAAATGTCTGAACCCATTCGCCGAGAATTATAAACTGACTACTTTTGTTGCTCATGGTCTGTTGTAGCTTAACATGGCGATGACCAAAGACAAAAAAATCAATATGCTTTTTTGTGAGCTCTTCTTCTGCGGATATGTATATGCCCTCTTTGTCTACTCCCTTAAACTCCCAGATGGGCTTGTAGCCCGATGGTTTTCTGTTAGACCATGCCTGCCCCAGCAGCACTCCTAAGTCGGGATGAAACCACCGAAAAAGCCAACGTGCTATTTTGCTGGTAAATAGGTAGTTCCTAAGTAGTAGGTAGCCCTTGTCGTTAAAATCTAAACCGTCACCATGCCCGAGAAAAAATATTTTACCCATTATATCCACAGTTCTCACCCCGTGGTAGACATTCATTCCCAGTTCCTTTTGGAAGTAGTCGTTCACCCACATATCGTGGTTTCCGCTAAAAAAGTTGACCTCTATTCCGTCCTCTACAAACTCTGCAAGTTTGGCAAAAGTCCTAACAAAACCCTTTGGCACCACTCGCTTATATTCAAACCAAAAGTCCATCAGGTCGCCGAGAATGTAGAGAGTCTTAGCGCTGTCTTTTATGCTGTTGAGCCAGCTCAGGAAAATGGTTTCCCGCTCTTTGGCACTATGTCTCTCTGAGGGCACGCCAAGATGTACATCGGAAACAAAGTAAACCTTTTTCCTGATAGCATTACTGTCTGTATTTTCGGTATGTTCACGCATTTTGTGTCAAAACAAAATGCAAATATAACAGAAAAAAAGGAAGGACGATGTAGGACGAATCAACATTCGCTCCTATGGGAAAAACTATATTTGTAAACCAATGTCAGTTCTAAAAATTAAACTTTTTTAATACATTCCAAAAAAATGGCGAGCATACTGCCGTATGGACATTGAGCATCAAAACTTCACTCACATAGTAAACCACTAAGCTACTTTTTAGCGTGTAGTATATTGCTTTATCGGCTGTTTCCCTAACAACTAACAACTAACAACTAACAACTAGTAGCTAATAGCTTGTATTTAGAAAAAAAATCACTAGCTTTGAGAAACGCTAATGTATCAGATGTGTTGTTGTAAGAGTAATTAATTTAGAACAAGAGTGAGAATAGCAGAAATATATAGCAATATCAACCCCGCCCTATTTTATGGCGAGGGCTTCTGCTGCGATAACAACCAGCCAAAGACACGAAGTGTCCCTGCGGACAATGCAGATTACGAGAAACTACAATACTACTATCATCCCGACCATCTGGGTTCTGCAAGCTACATCACGAACCTTGACGGAGAAGTGGTTCAGCATATTGAGTATGTGCCCTTCGGCGAGGTATTCCTAGAGGAACGCAACAACACTTGGAATACTCCTTATCTGTTTAATGGTAAGGAACTTGATGAGGAAACTGGGCTTTACTACTATGGGGCTAGGTATTATAATCCACGTATTAGTTTGTGGTATGGGGTTGACCCTCTGTTTGATAAGTATCCAAGCATGAGTCCGTATAATTATTGTGCTAATAATCC
>JBKECW010000051.1:0-2126 GCA_047975005.1 Bacteroidales bacterium
CGTAGCTCGGCACAATGAATATTTTATCCGAATCGGGATATTCGGCAATGTCGTGTCCGATGAATGTCCTGATGTCCAGGTATGTACATGGCTCTTGCGTGTGGTTGTAAAGCTGATGAGCTCCGCTCTCACCTTTTTCAAAGAATATCAAATCGCCACCCTTCACTTCTTCTAATCCCTTGGGGGTGCGGAGTGTGGCGGAGCCTGAAATTATTAGAAATAATTCTTCGGCAAAGCGATGGAAATGATAAACCGCCGAATATTGCCCAGGATTTAACTGCCTGAAATCAAAATTCAGATTTTCGGGATTTATACCCTTCTTCACTCTTGAAATATCGCTGAGCAGTCTAAAGTTATCAATCCGATTTGCGTCTTCCTTAAACTCCTTTTGCTCAGATTTTAATATTGTTGCCATGATTGTGAAGTTTATTTGTGACCCCGACGGGATTCGAACCCATATCAAGAGAACCGGAATCTCCCATTCTATCCAGTTGAACTACGGGGCCAGAAATATGCCCGCAAAGATAAGTATCATATGCGCCATTGGCAAGACTTGCGACAATTTTAGTTTGACATAATAAGCTTTTCGGTATTATTTTTATCCTTTAATGCTACTCACTTTTGTATTGTATGCCGACTTTATCGGGATTTTTCAAGTCTATCCAAAAAATATCGGTCGGTTCACTCAACTCCATTTGTCCGTTCGTATTTCTATCTTCTTTTGCAAGTATGTACATAAAGTCGTTTGCAAAGTCATACTCCGAACTCATTACAGAATAGTTGTTGGGGATAAGAGCTTTTTTGTTAGTGCCATTAATGTCAAAGTAGTAAAATCGTCTTAGGTCTTTTGCGTTTATAAACCCATCCTTATTACTGTCTTCGTCGTAAACAGAAACCATATAATAATTTCTTCGTATCGGCTCAAAATTCAAAGTGTCGTTTGAAAATGCAGGATAATAAAAGTTTTTTATAAGCACAGGAGTGCTGAATAGTTTATTCTGAGTTTGAGTCCGATTGTTGTAGTGAGATATATTCACAAGATTATATCCGTAAACGACCTCAAAACCTGGCATGAGATTGCCGTTCCAATTGTTACCTTCGCTTTTTTCGTAGTCCCAAGAAGAATGGAAGTAGTTTACCCCCGTGAATGGCTGATTGGTTCTTCTGTTGTAGTTCACCTTGTAGATTGGCGTTATCCGGTGTTCGGAACTGCTTGTTATAAGAACATTACGAGGGTTTGTCTCCATGTGCAGAGAGTCTATGGGAAGTCCTACTACTTTTTGTCCCTCTTCGTCCTCACTTATTTCACTAACCTGAAAGCCTTTTTTGTCAATACTCTTGCTGGAACAACCAGCAAATAAAAATAAAACGATAATTATTATAAGAAACCTGTTTGTGTGAAACATCTGTAAAATCCTTATAGCCACAAAAATAGCATTTTAGTAGCAAACCGAGTAACTATTCAGCCAAAATACGCGAGCACACTTGACACTAAAGCATCGCAAGTAGCAGAGGAGTCATTCATCCTCTGAAAACAACACTCAAAGGACAACTTGCAAAACATAAAACATCCTATACCTTTATCCCTCGAAATAAAGCCCTCAACACCATGATAAAACTAGCACTCTCGTAAGGCTGATGCGATTGTAAACGCAGCCAAAGCGAAATCCATGAGAAAACTGCGGTGCTATGTTGAAGTCCTGCTCGAAAGCATCGGCGAGGCATTTACAAATCTAGAAGAAGTAGAATTTTTATTGCATCGCCTACTAGGAAAACACGAGCAAGACAGCGTCAACATCATAGGCGAAATAGTCGATAATGACCATGACAAAAATTTGTATATCTACTTTGTGCCCGATGCCAATAAGCACAGTGTGCTGACAGACGGCAAGAAGTACTACGAAGACAAGGAACTTATTTTTTCTTGGGGGAGTTATGATTAGCCATTAAAGCTATCCCTTCTCAATATTAAAACCCAGTTGGGTATTGTTAAAATTATAGTCATCTCAGTAGGACTCGTGCAATGAACAAAATTAGCATGACGGCTGACATCGCGATTATGGCACGAGTTGTCTGCCTGCTTATGTTGTAATGCTCCTTAATCTACTTTTTAGTTAAAACCCAAA
>JBKECW010000052.1:0-3338 GCA_047975005.1 Bacteroidales bacterium
GGTTTCTGCCTGTGAGCAGGGCCGCACGAGTTGGGGTACACATCGCGGTCGAATGAAATCGATTATAACTAATACCTTCATTGGCTATCTTGCTCAGGGTTGGAGTTTGAAACTCGCCCCCAAAGGTACCAGCTTGACCTGGTCCTACATCATCAATCATGATAATCACGATGTTAGGAGCATCTTCGGGTAAATGATTTGGCACTTCACGGTTCTTGTAGGTTGATTCTTCAATCGTAATACCTGCCGTCGATGCCGACGGGACTGGTGGAAATGGCAATACATCCTGAGCTATTGTCTGTCCGCTAAAACCGACAAACGTCATCAGGATTAAAGATAAAAGCTGTAACTTTTTCATTTGATAATATATTTTAAAATTAATTTTCATGCTATTCTAGACAAAATCTCTAATCGACATATTTAATGTATGATTTATTTATTTCTCCATTGAACCTAAACGGTGCTTTGTCATAATAATCGAGTGATACAGGAGAGCCTAAATCACTTCCAAAATCAAGACAGTCATTGGCTGTAAATCCAAATGTTGTTATTGTAATGGGTACACTACCTTGAGCAACAACTTTCCCATTTGCCTTAAGAGTGATGTCCATTGCCCCTCTAGCTTCAGATACTAATCTGGATTCTACTTCTATTTTTACTTTTCCTTCGGGTAATTTTGTTTTCGATTTAATCTGAGTACGGTTGATTTCAAATAGATTGTACTCGTAGCAGAGATAGCCATCCTGTACATAACAAGACAAACCGCCTGAAAATCCGCCTAATGAATACAGAACTCCTTCGGCTTTCTTTGGAACAACAAGATCCATACTGACATTATTGCTAAACGTACCCAACCTTGGTGCTGTAAACTCCGGCATGCGTGCTATTCTTCCCGTAAAATTCCATTCTCTGTATGGTGTGCTCGGACCATCCTCGGGATGCAAGATTGGCACCCATAGGCCGCCACCAATAGGGAGGTTCTTATACTTAGCAGATTCTGTCAGGAACATACTCTTCATTTCCTCCAATTTCTTAGGGTTTGATTTTGCTAAATCATTTGCCTGACTCCAATCTTCATCGATGTTGTACAGCTCCCATGTATCGTTTTGAGGATCCCAATCCGCTGCTCCGGGAGGGAGTCCTGTAGCCCATGGTTTTCTTAGTCCGAATGTCGAAGCAAACCAGCCATCGTAATAAAGCCCACGGCTTCCCATAATGTCGAAAAACTGTATCTTACGTGTTCCCTCTGCTTTTGGGTCGTCAAAAGTATAATCCATGCTTACACCGTCGATTGGAATTTGCTCAAAGCCGTTTACTACTTTCGGCTCTTGAATATCGAGGATGTCGTAAATTGTAGGAACTACATCTATTACGTGATGAAATTGTGGTCGTGGGGTTCCGTCGTGTTTTATGCCTTTTGGCCATGAAACAGCCAAAGGCTGACGAGTTCCCCCGAAATGTGCTGCCACCAATTTTGTTGATCTATAAGGCGTAGAACCTGCCCATGCCCATCCAGAATGGTACATATTATCTGTTTTAGGCGAACCTAAAACATCCAACCCTCCTAATTTATTCATTGCATCAATATGCTGTTGTATAGTTGACGGAATACAATTTTGCGCTATCAACTCGCTTATCGTACCGTTTTGTCCTTCCGCTGATGAGCCATTGTCGCCCCAAATGTAGAAAACAATAGTATTATCCAATTTTCCTTGATTTTCTATTTCATCAAGAAGCAATCCCACATTGTAGTCTGTATGCTCGGCAAATCCTGCATAAACTTCCATCAACCTACTTTGGAAAGCTCTTTCTGACTCAGGAATTTCGTCCCAGCCCGTCATTGATTCATCGCGCTCTGTTAGTTTTGCGTCTTGCGGAATCCAACCCAGTTCTTTTTGCCTTTTGAAGGCTACTTTACGGTATTCGTCCCATCCGTCGTCGAATTTACCTTTGTATTTGTCTGCCCATTCTTTGGCTACTTGATGAGGGCCGTGAACCGCTCCCGGTGCCCAATACATAAAAAATGGTTTGTCGGGTGAGAAAGCCTCTTGTTCGCGCAACCACTTTATTGCATCTTCGGTAATATCCTCGGTGAGATGATAATAATCATGTCCTTGCGTTGTTTTGGGATGCTCAACAACGGTAGTATTACGAACCATGTGTGGCTCGTATTGCGATGCCTCTCCTGACAAGAACCCGTAGAAATATTCAAAGCCATAGCCTGTCGGCCAGAAGTCGAATGGTCCTTTTGAGGTAGTTTGCTCTGCCGGCGTATTGTGCCATTTGCCAAACGCACTTGTATTGTAGCCGTAGTTCTTTAGCACTTCTGCTACAGTAGCAGAAGTTTTTGGAATTTTACCACTAAACCCATCCCAATCATTAGCTAATTCGGCAATCTGTCCATTGCCAATGGAAGTATGATTCCTGCCGGTAAGTAGTGAAGAGCGAGTTGGCGAGCACATTGCTGTGGAGTGAAACCTATTGTAAGAAATACCCTTATTGGCAACCCTGCTGAGGTTTGGAGTATTTATTGCTCCACCATAAGTCGAAGGCGTAGCCGGCCCGGCATCGTCAATAAGTATTATCAGAATATTCGGAGCATCTTTCGGGAGACGACTCGGTTCTACCCTTTTGTTGTAGGTAGAGGTCTGCATAGTTAGCCCTGCCGTACTTGCCGACGGCGTGGGAGGGAAAGGCAATATCTCTTGCGCCCATGCTTGTCCGCCAAAACCGACAAACATTATCAGAGCCAGTGATAAATATTGTAATTTTCTCATTTGATTTCAATATTAAATGTTAATGCGCTTCTAGACAAAAATTATTTAACTCGTTCTACTTCCGGCAATTTATAAGAGCCATTTAAAACTGATTCTTCAGGTAAATAAACTCGCATTAGGAAATTCCATCCATCAGTTATATCTAGTCTGTTTTTTGCATCTTTCGGAGTGTTTTCTTTACTTCCAAAATACACTGTAAGTGTTCCGTCAGGATTTAGTTTTGCATTGCTCGCATTCAGATAATTGTTTTCATTTTTCATATAACCATCTTTACCGTACACCGTAAGAGACCAAAATCCTTTTGATTTGTACTCAGGAATACTGTATGTAGCTTTATAAACTCCGTCCCCTGATAGATTTCCTCCATTATAGTTGATATATGTGGCATCTCTTTCGGGAAATAGACCCCATGCCCCAGCAGCGGCTAAATGGCGTGTTTTTTCGTTCACTTCTCCACGTTTTCCTTGCCAGTCAGAAGGGTATTTATCGTATTTGCCAAATTCTTTATTGTATTCTGCAGTTAGTTTTTTAAGTGATTCCATATCCCAATCGAAACTTACA
>JBKECW010000053.1:0-20982 GCA_047975005.1 Bacteroidales bacterium
AAAAGGCGAAACTCTTTTTGACGAAAAACAATTGGACAACAAACTTTTCTACATCACAAAAGGCAGTTGTGTGCGGTTTATTGTAACGCCACAAGGTAACGAACGAGCCATAATGTTCCACACCGAGAGTTTTATTCCTGTAATTGGGAATATGTATCTGAACAGCGACAATTCTTGGGTAAGCTATTCGCTTAAAGCAAACGAAACGACTGAATTGATTGAATTTCGCTCTGACTTTGGCTACGAATGGCAACAAAAAGACAAGGTGTTTTCATTGTTTTTACTTCAACGAAGTGCAGAATTTTTATCGACCATCAACCAACTTCAAAATCACTTAATCGGATTGGACAGTGAAACGTTTTATCAATGGCTCATAGAAAAATATCCGTTCATTTTACAGCGGTTTATGTCCAAGGATATTGCAAGTTTTATGGGCGTTACGCCCGTTTGGTTAAGCAACATCAAACGGAAAATACTAGAAAAATAATTTTCAGTATTTTTCATTTCTTAAATTACTTTAAGCCAAACCATTTTTAACATTCCGAAATTTGTAATCGTAAACAAAAGAAGAATTTACGATTATGGAAAATAGAAATTTAACGACTTGGTACTGTTATAATTGGTTCAAATTCACGTTTCCAATTTTTACGCTTCTCGCCTTTTATATGGTTTTTTGGGGAGCAAACTCATTACCGCAAATCCAAGTCATTTTGTTATCGAGTTTTATGGCATTACTAATTCATCAGTTTGAGGAATATGTGCTTCCCGGTGGCGGTCCGGTTGTGGTAAATATGGCAACTTTTGGCGAAAAAGTGAATTATATGAAGTATCCCGGAAATATGCTTTCGTCAATGATTGTGAACCATTTGGCTTGGATTACCTATTTGTTGGCTTTTTTCTTTCCGCAACTCATTTGGTTAGGTTTGGGAACTATGTTTTTCAATCTTTTTCAATTTATAGGACACGGAATTCAAATGAACAAAGCCCTAAAAACTTGGTACAATTCGGGTTTGGCTTCTGTGATTTTCTTGTTTATTCCAATAAGCATTTATTATATGGTTTTCATCACGGAAAATAATTTGGTTTCGCTTTGGGATTGGATTTTTGGCGGACTGACTTTTGTTCTTTCTACCGCTTTGACCGTTATTTTTCCTGTCCAAAAACTTAAAAATATCAATACAAAATATCCTTGTCCAGAATATCAATTGGAACTTTTAGATAAGGTTCGTTCTGTAGCTTCTTTTAACTCAAAAAAAATAAAAACTATGAAATATCTATTAAGGAACTTTTACAACATCAGCGTTTTCATCGGTTTAGCCATCATCGCTTACACCATTTACGATTGGAACAATTTGCATTATTTATCGGCTTTGGCATTGCTAAATTTGGCGGTTATCAATTTTCATTTTTACGAAGAGTTTGGATTTCCAGGTGGATTTCCCTATTTCGCCAATATGATGTTCGGTTACAAAAACAGTCCAAAACCTGACCGTTATCCGTTAAATCAAATGTCTGCGTTTTTGACCAATTGGGGAACCGCTTTGGTTATGTATTTACCGCCAGTATTTCTTCCTGACAAAATTTGGTTGGGTTTGACACCGATTTTATTCGGAACAATGCAAGTCGTAGTTCACGGAATCGTAAACAATAAAATGCTGAAAACTTGGTACAATGGCGGTTTGGCAACGGCTTTGTTCGGACATCTACCGATTGCCATTTTTTACATCAAATATATCACCGAAAATAATTTGGCAACCGTTTGGGATTATGTAATCGCATTTGTTTTAATGGTAGTTTGGTATGTTGTTGGCATACGAATTTTCATCAACAAAGCCTTTGAAAGTTTGGAATCACCTTATCCATTTGCACCCGAAGAAATGACAAGATTTGAAAAGTTTTACGGAAAAGAAAGACTTGTAAAATAAACCACTGTGGCTAACAATGTGTATAAGCAATAGCGGGTTAAGTGCTAAATTCAAGGCTATTACATTTTTTGCAGTAGCTTACGTTTGTTCTAAACCGAAAAGTTCGGCTTCGCTTCCCCGCTACTGACATATACACGTAAACCGCTATGGCTAATGATACCATTCCCAAAAGAGCAAGTTCTCAAGAAAAATAAATCTGAACCCAGATTAGGGAAACTTAAGCTCTAACAACGGCGAAAAGAGAAAAAGGAAAGATTGTCTGAAGGATTTATGTATATGCTTTCAGGTACTTTGCTATGGATGCCTACCATCGTTGCAAGTTCGCACTGGTTCTGAGTACTTAAAATATACGGTAATAGTCCTATTTAGAGAAGAGCTTGGTAATTGTGTTGGGGCTAGAAGCCCTTTTTCTGATTAGAACAAAAGCCGTTATTCTAAAGAAGTATGTTCTGAGCCTACTCTTAGGTTGTACTTTTTACCATGTATCCATGGCATATTTGGCTGTTCATGTCCTGATGGGAATCCGTAAGATACTGGGAATTTATACTCTTTTATCGCATCGTGTATTACAGAATAAGCATTTTTAGCAAATTCTGGACTACCTGCTTTACAATTTGTAAAGTGACCACATACTAGAGCTCCTAACTTATCTAAGTTGCCAAGTTTCAGAGTTTGCATCATTCTATCTAGCTTGTATAAGTCTTCGTTTATATCCTCGATAAATAGTATTTTATTTTTAATACTTGGGTGGTAAGATGTTGCCATCATAGATGTTAGTACTGCTAGGTTTCCTCCAATCATTTGTCCGGAGAACTCGCCTTCTCTATTTAATTTGTGCTTATTTATTAAGAATTTAGCCCTTTCACCCTTTAGCATGTTTATTAGGTCTATAACATCCTCATTTTCTTTATCGTCTTTTATAAATGTAGACAACATAGGACCATGTATAGTGCAGATGTTACTAGTTTTAAGAATATAGTTATGTATAGCAGTAATGTCGCTGAAGCCAGCTATCCACTTGGGTTTTTTCTTAAAGTGGTTAAGGTCTATTTTTTCTAGTATGCGTTGGCTGCCATATCCTCCTCTAGCACAAATTATAGCATCTATTTCGTTAGAGTCTATTGCCCATTGAAAATCTGCTAATCTATACTCATCGCATGCAGAAAAGCTGCGATGAGTATTGTAGATATATTTTCCTAGTTGAACCTTGAATCCGTGACTTTTTAGTATTTCTACGGCTTTATCTATTTCTGTTTTGTTTGGAGCACTAGCAGGAGCAACTATCCCTATTGTTGCTCCTGCTTTTATTGATTTTGGTTCAACTGCTTTTGGCATTTTTAGATCTCTATATCGATAGCACATTCTACCGATTTCTCCAATTCTTTGGCAACTTTCAAGAAGTCCTCGACATTGAGCTCTTTGTAGAATAGCATTCCGTGGCTAGCTCTTACAAGCGGGCGAGGATGCATATAGAAATAGTCTTTACCTAGCAACAGTTGTACTGCGTCTAATTGTTCTACCCATATATTTTGCGCAAGAGTGCTAAATTTCCCATCGTGCATATATGATGGAAATGAGGCGTTTACTTGGCTTAGGTAGCAGTTTGTAAATGAGGCATCTGTTGCAGACATTGTATTCAATGATACAGGTACAAATACTTCGGCTTCGGAAGGGTGGAACTTAAACCACACATTTCTATAACCATGTATTTTTAGATTTGACAAGTCTGTCTCTTTGCCCCATTCTTCAACAGCCATTGCTATGGCTTGTAATACTTTGTAGTGAGTGTCTGGGCCACTGCCTTCAGGATCCATAGCAAGGCTTATTACAGTGGGTTTTATTTCTCTGAGCTTTTCAAGAATAGGGATTACATCTCTTGATTTTTCAGGTTGTTCTGTGAATAAGTCTCCTTGGTAGAAACCGAGTCTTAGGTGGCTTACATTTTCTACCTGTACTCCATAATGTGCCCACACTAATTCTTCTTCAAATTCTCTTATCATGCCTTTGAGTTTCTGAATTTGAGGAGGATTCTTTTCACCATCGTATGATGTTTGTAATACGCTAATTATCTCGTCTATAGTATTTGTTAGCTCTTCTTTGTTTTTTGAGCCATAAATAGATATAATATTTCTAACTAGTCTATGAGAGAGCCCTCTGTGTCTTTCTCTCTCTTCGTCAGAAGCAACGTTAGTTAGGTAGTGGTAAATGTCTTTATCCCACTTATTTTTGTATCCTCCCGTGAAGAAGTCTGCGTAGTTTAGCATTTCTATTTTATCCTCGGCGATAAATTGGAGTGTGTCGTTTAATGCTTTGATTACAAAACTGTTGGTGACAGCGGTGAACCCTGATGTTAAAACAGAGAAATGAAATTTGTTGGAAGGTTCTCTCAGCTGACGTGCAATAATGGGTAGTAGTCCGAGCATGATGTCGTCGTGGTGAGGTCCTGTATGGAAGTATGTCTCTTCTTTAGATTTGGTGAATCCTTTCACAATCTTGGCCTCTACTCTATCCATAACTTCTTGCACAGTGCTCAGAGATAGATTTGGTATTAGACTGGTGTATTTGTCGTTCTGTAAGTCTTCCAATGTAAGGTGCTCTCCGTACTTTTCAAGTTTCTTGCATAGTTCAAAGACGGCTCTTTCTGATTTTTCGGGTGTCCAATCACCAGATTTGTAGTATCTGTCAATCTCTGAATTTAATAGCTTTGCAGCACCTCTGGTAAGGTAAAACCTTCCATTTTTGAGTTTTGATAGGACTGTTGCAGGGTATTCGTTTGAGATATTTCCTTCAATTGCATTTTTTACAACTTCGGCTTTGGCCTCTCCAGCGGCAAAAACTATTGCGACGGCGTCTGGGTTGTAGGTTATAGTTTCTAGTCCTATTGTGATTACGAGTCTTTTTCTGGACACCTCTATACCACCTAGGTCGCCAGCAGCAACAGCTTGAGTTTCAAAGTTCGTTGAAGTGAGTCTTGTCGTTGAAAAATGGTCGCTACCTCTGACATTGAATGCTATGTGTCCGTCAGGACCTATGCCTCCAAGGAAGAATCCGATTCCACCTTTTTCTCTTATTTTATTTTCGTATTGAGTACACCAGTCGTCAATCATCATTATTGATTTCTGTTGTAACTCTTCTTCTTTGTTTTGAGCAGCTCTATATCTTAGCGACAAGTCTACGTCTAGGCTTGGGAATATTTCTTTGTATGATTTTCCTTCGGCAAGAGGGATTTCATCGGGGTTTATAAGAAGAGCCTTTTCTTTGTCTAGTCCAAACCCTTTTATATAGTAGTTGTTTACATACTTGTAGAAGCTATTTGCTTGTTCTGGATTTATAGGGTAGAATTCGTCAATCTGTACAAATTGTAGTCCTGCGAGGCTAGGCTTTTGTATGGAGTGGATGTTGTATTGTTTTCTCATTTCTACAACACTTTCTCTATCCCAGTTTTTTAGTATGTATTGGGTCCATTTTATAAAAAATTCGGGGGTCTTACCTGTTGGTAGGCTGATAACGCCGTTAGGGTTCTCTGCTACCCACTCTATAAAGCGTATTGCAGCTAATAGTCCTAACTTTGGGAAGTTGTCTGTTAAGATGTAGGGGACATTAACATCTTCTGGACTTTGGTTACCTTCTTTAAAGAAAGCTTCCTCCACTTTTGATAATGCGTGATTCTTCATTTTAGATTTCTCCTTATTTTTTTATTGTTATTCTTAAGCAGGCAAATGTATGGATTTTAAGTCAGAATATCAATGGTAAATAAGCAATTAATGAATAATTATGATTGTATTCTGTAATTTAATATTTCAAAAAATAATAACAGATACTTGTATATTAGGAATAAAGAGTGTAATTTTGCAGTCCCGATTATTATAAATATTGTTTAAGTAATTGATTGACAAGTTGATTTGTTTTATAGTCTTTTGTCGATTAGTTGAAATTTTAAAAATTAAGAAGTAGTGAACACATTAAGTTATTCGACGGTGTCTGCAAACAAGGCAACCGTGCAAAAAGAGTGGGTTCAGATTGATGCTACCGATGTTCCTTTGGGACGACTTGCCACCAAGGTGGCAATGATCTTGAGAGGTAAGCACAAGCCGAACTTTACGCCACACGTAGATTGTGGAGACAATGTAATCATTACCAATTGTGAGAAGGTAAAGCTTACAGGTAATAAGATTGCAAACAAAAAGTATATCCGCCATACTGGTTATCCTGGAGGGCAGAGGGTACAAGTTGCTAGCGATATTCTTGCTAAGTACCCAGAACGTCTTATTGAGAAAGCAGTAAAAGGAATGCTTCCTAAAAACAAACTGTCAAGACAGGTGATTAAGAAATTGCATGTTTATGTCGGATCTGAGCATAATCACGAAGCACAGTCTCCTAAAACGATTGAAATTCAAGTAAATAAGTAAGATGGAAGCAATACATACAATAGGAAGAAGAAAGGCTGCTGTCGCTAGAATATACATGAGCGATGGAGCAGGAGAGATAACTGTTAACGGTAAAGATTATAAGGAGTATTTTCCTTTGGATACTTTGCAATATATTGTTTGCCAGCCTTTAGAAGAGGTGGAGGTTAGCGGTAAGTATAAGATTAAGGTAAACTTGAAGGGTGGAGGAGTTAATGGTCAGGCAGAGGCATTGAGACTTGCTATTGCAAGAGCTCTTTTGCATGTTGATGCTGAGTATAGACCGGCACTTAAAGCTGCAGGGTTCTTAACTCGTGATTCTCGTGAAGTAGAGCGTAAGAAACCAGGTCAACCTAAGGCACGTAAGAGATTCCAGTTCTCTAAACGTTAACAGATTATTTATTGAAACATGTTTAGTATCTAAACTGTTGGGACTCTCTTAATAATTAGGAGGCTACACAATGGTTGATTTAAACAGAATGTAAACAAGAAATTATGTCAAGAACAAATTTTAAAGAGTTATTAGACGCAGGTGCACATTTTGGACACCTCAGAAGAAAATGGAATCCTAGTATGGCTCCGTATATTTTTATGGAAAAAAACGGGATTCATATTATAGACCTAAATAAAACTGTAGTAAAATTAGATGAAGCTGCTTCTGCACTTAAACAAATTGCAAAATCGGGACGCAAGATTCTATTTGTTGCTACAAAAAAGCAAGCTAAGGATATAGTTGCGGATATTGTCAGCAAAACAGAGATGCCATATGTAACTGAGCGTTGGGCAGGAGGAACTTTAACTAATTTCCCAACAATTCGTAAGGCTGTTAAGAAAATGAACTCTATCGATAAGATGGAGAAAGAGGCTAGTTGGCAGTCTTTGTCAAAAAGAGAGAAGCTTCAAATCAGCCGTCAGAGAGCTAAACTAGAGAAGATATTAGGAAGTATCGCTAATCTTACTCGTCTTCCTGCGGCATTATTTGTTGTAGATGTTATGAAAGAGAAAATTGCTGTTCGTGAGGCGAAACGTTTAGGTATACCTGTATTTGCAATGGTAGATACAAACTCAGACCCTAAAGGGATTGACTTTGTGATACCTGCAAATGATGATGCTTCGCAGTCTATCAAGCTAATTGTTGGTAAGGTTGCAGATGCAGTAAAAGAGGGCTTGAATGAGCGCAAAAACGAGCGTGCCAAGGAAGATGTTAAAGAGTCTAAGACCGAGGTAAAAGCAGAGAAAGCTGATGGAAAGCCAAGCAGGAAATCTTCTGCTAAAGCTACGAAAGAGGAAAAAGTAGCAGTAGAGACTGTAGAAGAGGATAACGAATAATCATCAAAAAAGAAATAAAATGACTATATCTGCATCAGATGTAATGAAGTTGCGCAAAGCAACAGGAGCAGGCATGATGGACTGCAAGAAAGCTCTTACAGAGGCTAATGGTAATTTTGATGAAGCGGTAAAAATTATCCGTGAAAAAGGCAAGGCTGTAGCAATGAAGCGAGCTGATAGAGAAGCGTCGGAAGGTGCTGTTTTGTCGGCAACTAATTCTGAAGGAACTTTTGGTGCTGTTGTGGCGTTAAATTGCGAGACAGACTTTGTGGCAATGAATGAAGATTTTATAGCATTTGCAAAGCAAGTGCTTGAAACAGGAATTGAGAATAAAGCTCAAAATCTTGACGAGATTAATGCTCTCAAGATTGATGGACATACAATTGCTGATATTGTTACAGAAAAGACAGGGGTTATTGGCGAAAAAATTGAGCTTTCTGCTTACGAGTGCGTAGACACTGCTTGCGTGGTTTCTTACATTCACCCAGGCAATAAGCTAGCTACTCTTGCCGGTTTTAATAAAGTGATTGATGCCTCGGTAGCAAAGGATATTGCAATGCAGGTGGCAGCAATGAGTCCTGTTGCAATTGACGAGTCAGGAGTTGCGCAGAATGTTCTTGATAATGAGTTGGAGATAGCAAAGGAGAAATTTCGTCAGGAAGGGAAGCCCGAAAATATGCTAGATCAAATAGCTCAAGGAGCTGTGAAGAAGTTTCTTAAAGAGAGCACTCTTGTTAATCAGCCTTTTATAAAAGACAGCAAGTCGACGGTTCAACAGTATTTGAAGAGTGTCGATAGCGATCTTGCAGTTACTGGGATGAAACGAGTATCCTTAGACTAGTTCTACTGGACACATAATATAAAAAAAGTCTCCGTTTTTTTTTCGGAGACTTTTTTATTTTTACAGATCTTGATAATCTGGAGGATTGTGTAGTTTATTACAAAATAGATTGACCGTCTCTTACTTTCCTTCTATAATGCGTCTTATTGCTGGTTTGATTTCTTCCCATGTTTTTTCGGGAAGTCTTGCTCCTTCGCCTCTCACTGTGTGTGCCGACAATAAAGACCCCAGATTTCCACATTGTTGCAAGGACAAGTCATTTGCAATTCCGTACATAAATCCTGCGGCATAGGCATCACCAGCACCAGTCGTATCAATAGCATTTACATCGACTGCTTCTATCTTTAGCGATTGTTTGCCCGATCTTACCCATGAGCCCTTTTTACCAACTTTGACGACTGCAATATCGCATAGTTGTGCGAATATTTCGAGGGCAACCTGAGGGTCGTTGCTGCCGGTGAAAGCCTTAGCCTCCTCTTCGTTGGCAAAAAGAATATCAACATATTCGGGTAGGGCTTTTTTAAAAAAATCAAGACTCTCCTCGACCACATTGAAGCTCGCCATATCCATAGCTATCTTTAGTCCGAGAGCCTTTGCCCTGTCGAGTAGGTGCTTGATAAGCGGCTCGTTGAAAACTAGATAGCCTTCTATGTATAAATAATCGTATTGCCGAAGAATATCATCACTGATATCATCAGGAGACAGGTGTGTTGCAGCGCCTAAGCAAGTTGCAAATGTCCGCTCAGAGTCGGGAGTAATAAAAGTAATGGCACGTCCAGTACTTGTGTTTTCTACACCTAGATGGGTGTTGACATTACTTTTGATAAGTTCTTTTTTGTAGGTTTCTCCCAGCTCATCATTTCCAATTTTGCCGATAAAGCCACAATGTCCACCGAGCTTGGCTATGGCGTTTATAGTATTTCCTGCGCTGCCACCGCCTGCAAGGTCCATTTCAAGGTGTTTTGCGGCATTTATAATTTTATCTGATTTCTCAGCGTCGATTAGAGTCATACTGCCCGGAGGAAGATTAAACTGCTCAAGAGTTTTATTATCAGGAGTTTTAAAGAGAAAGTCCATCAAGGCACTACCTGCACCTACTATATTTTTTGTCATTTTAGAATATTTTTTGTGCGAAGATACTTTTTTATTCGGATAGAAGTGTTATCTTTGCATCGTCTTTTTAAGGAGACGCCCACAAGGGGAATAAAAATCCTCAGTAGCTCAGTTGGTTAGAGCGGCGGACTGTTAATCCGTAGGTCGTAGGTTCAAGTCCTACCTGAGGAGCATAAAAAAAGCGGTAAAGTTTAAACTTTGCCGCTTTTTTTGTATGCTATTTCATCTGTTTATATTTTGTTTTTTATTGTCAGATGTATCTTGCCAATATAATCTCACTTCTGTGTGAGACTTGTCTCATGGCTCGTTTTGTCGCATTACATATTGTTTACCAGTGTTTTAATTTCTTCTGCAAGGTTGTTTGCTTCGGTTAGAGTCCTTGCTTCTGAGTAGATTCTTATTATGGGCTCAGTGTTTGATTTTCTAAGGTGTATCCACTGGTTGTCCATTGTTATTTTTACTCCGTCAATAGTGTTGATGTTGTGATTTGAATAGTGAGCTTTTACTTTTTCAAGAATAGCGTCAACATTTACATCCTCTGATAAAGTAATTTTGTTTTTTGATATATGGTATTCAGGATATTGCTGTTTTAATTCGGAGCATTTGCATCCTTTTTCTGCGAGGAGTGTCAAGAATAGTGCGATACCTACAAGGGCATCTCTGCCGTAGTGGGCTTCAGGATATATAATTCCTCCGTTTCCCTCGCCACCTATCACAGCATTCGTATTTTTCATTTGAGTGACAACGTTGACTTCTCCGACTGCAGATGTGTTGTACTGGCAAGAATGGGATAGTGTTATGTCTCTTAGTGCCATTGATGAAGATAGATTTGATACGGTGTTTCCAGGAGTTTTGGAAAGAACAAAATCGGCTATTGATACTAATGAGTATTCTTCGCCAAACATGGTTCCATCTTCATTTATTATAGCTAGTCTATCGACGTCAGGGTCTACTACAAAGCACAGGTCTAGTTGTTTTGTTTTTACTATGTTGGATGTTTCTATGAGATTTTCCGGTAGTGGTTCGGGAATATGTGCAAACTCTCCGCTTGGGGTGCAGTTTATTTCCTCGATAACGTCTACTCCGAGATCTTTAAGCAATTTGGGGATGATGGGAGCTCCTACCGAGTTTACCGCATCTATTCCGACACGAAACTTCTTGCTGCGTATTAGTTGTTGGTTAACAAGTCCTAAACCTAAGACTTGTTGAATATGAAACTCTGAATAGTCTTTTGTGCTTATGCTGCCAATAAAGTCTACTTCCGGGAAGTGAAAATCTTCTTTTTCTGCAATCTCTAGAACTTTCGCACCTTGTTCGGCATTAAGAAATTCTCCCTCAGATGTTAATAGTTTTAGGGCATTCCATTGTCTTGGGTTATGACTTGCAGTAAGAATTAGTCCACCGTCAGCTTTTTCATTTATTACAGCTATTTCTGTGGTTGGAGTTGTTGCCAAATCGATATCAATGACATCACATCCGCAGCCTTGCAGAGTTCCTATTACAATATTCTTAACCATTTGCCCTGATATTCTTGCGTCTCTGCCCAAGACTATCCTAACCTTTTCCTTCTTAGTTTCGGCGATTACCCAATTTGCATAAGCTGCTGTGAATCTAGTTATGTCCATGGGTGTTAGTGCATTACCGGGTTTTCCGCCGATTGTTCCTCTAATGCCTGAGATTGATTTTATTAAAGCCATTTTGTTTTTTGAAAAAGAGTGAGAACAAAGATAGTAAATAGTGTCGAAATAGCGTATAGCTTTGAGCTGTAATCAATAAAAAGATTATGATTTCTTTTGTTAGAATCTTCGATATATGTAATGTGGCAGCAGGAAAAACAGATGAATTTTAATCGATAGATTTAAAGATAATAAAATCAAAAATAAAAGGCACAGGGAGATGTTGCAATATAAATCTGTGTATTTTTGTAGTGGCTTTATGCGCTGTACTGGTGTTTATAGCTTAGATGTTTTTGTTCAATATCTAGAATTATAAAATAAAAGATATGAAGATTCTTTCATTGGAGCCAAGAGAGGCTGATTTTGTATATATGCTTAGAATTAAGCCTGATACTGTATTGCTTAGGAATAATTCTCCTTTGTTTATTCCTGATTTTGCAGAAGAAATATTTTGCCGATTTGATATTGCGATGAAAATTGACAAATTGGGGAAGTGCATCAGCAGGAGATATGCATCTAGATATTTTTCGCAGGTGTTTCCTGTTGTTGAATTTTATGCGCATGGGCTCAAAGGTTCGTTTGCTAGTATAATGGAGGGGAATTTGTTTTCTTGCTTCGATAATTCTTTTGCATTGTCTACTGCTCCCATTCTTGTCGAAAACAACAACTTGATTCAAACAATATCCTCAATAAACGGTATTTCAGTAGAGTCTCTTGAAGTGTCAGATGTATTGCAGAGGTGTAGTGAGATTATTGAGTATGCTTCAGAGATCACAACTCTAAAAATTGGAGACCTGGTAAGTCTTGGGCTTTCATCTAAAAAAATAAAGGTGAATATTGGCGATAATATTAAATGTTTATCACCTGCCGATAATGTGTATCTGGATTTCTGTATAAAATAAAGTTGTTTCTTGCGTGGGCTTTGTACTTGTGTCTCAGACTCCTGATATTATGTCAAATAATATTGTGTTGATATGCCTTAGTACCATCCCATCAGTTGCATGATAATAACAACAAAAACAGTTGTCAACGCAGATACTCCTATTCCCAGACTACTCATAGCACCTTCGGTTTCGCCCATCTCGATAGCTTTAGATGTTCCCAGTGCATGCGAGGATGTTCCCATGCTAAGTCCCTTTGCTACAGGATGCTTGATGCGTAGTAGCTTTAGGAATAAAGGAGCTGTCATTGCTCCGAATATTCCTGTTATCATTACTGCCACAATTGTTATGCCTTCTTTGGCATTGAGCATATTGCTCAAACTAATGCCTATGGGGGTGGTGACGGAGTGTGGAATAATTGAACGTTCGAGTATTTCGCTTATGTTTAGTAGGCGACTGAATATAACTACTGAGACGACAGCAGAGATTACTCCCAGTAGGATTCCTCCTCCGATACAGTATTTATAACGAAACATCAGCTCTCGTTGCCGGTACAAGGGAACGGCCAGCACGACGGTTACAGGTCCTAGCAGTGCATGGATAACATTTCCTCCCTTGGTGTAGTGTTCATAGGGAATTTTGCACAGAAGCAGCAAACAAATGATAGCGGCAATGGAAAATAGCAAGGGGTTCAGCCAGTTAAGGCGATATCTACTTTTGACGGAATTGAATAGGTAAAAAAATCCGACACTTATAAAGATGCCAAATATATGAGTGTTAGTCAGAGTGTCCACTTTTTTTTTCTTTTATCTTTATAAATAGTTCTGTTGTCAATGCTGTGACCGCAATCACCACTATAGTAGATAGTATTATCACCAAAACTGTCTCTACATAATACCCTTTTAGTGTATGATACGATACCATTACCCCGACTCCCGCAGGGATAAAAAAGAACCCCATGTTTTGCAGCATGAAGTCTGCCGTTTCGCTTATATGTTTTTCTTTTATTAGTCCCGAAAATAGCAATGCCAGGAGCAGAATCATTCCCACAATGCTCCCCGGTATCGGTAAATTGAGAAACTGACTCATTGCCTCGCCGATAAGGTTTATCCCCAATATGATAAAAAGTTGCTTAAAAATTTTCATTATTCAATTTTGATTTGATAGCCAAACAAAGTTAGGAAGATTTTTACTCGGAACGAAAGAGTATTGCTTATACTGCCAAATACTTTATGTAAAGTTAATTCTGCAAGGTATAAGTACACTTTTTAATAATCTTGATTTTGTAGGACCTTGAAGTTGTATTTAAAAATAGATATGTCTTGTCCTAAAAAGTTTATCTGTTATTTTATAATAGACCCCAGAATTTAGACAAGAGTTTCAATTATAAATTTAATATCTTGTCTATATGAAAAAACGAAAAAGTACATATCCGGTTTTAAAACGAAAGTAGTTTTAGAAGCACGTTCAAGAACGTAGTAGTCTTCAGGAACTAGCAAGGAAATACGACTTGCATCCAACACAGGTCTCTACATGGAAGAGTCATTTCTTAGGTAATGCTGTCAGTTTATTTTAGAAAGGTATCCCCCAAAAAGAAGAAGAGAAAGAAAAAATCGAGCTGTTCAACTTCCAAAGGAGGTAGATTTCTTAAAAAAAGTCTTGGGGAAATAGACAAAAAGGCACGCCTTCAAAAGGTAAACAAAGACCTTAGTGTTACACGTCAATGCGAACTTTTGGAGGTATGCCGTAGTAGCTTCTACTATCTTTCCCAACAAGATAGTTTTATTAATGAAGAACTGATGAAGCAAATAGATAAGCAATACATGAATACTTCTTTTTACGGAGTACTTCGAATGATTGAGCATTTAAAAAGTTTGGGCTACGCAGTAAAAGTAAAGAGAATACGACGTTTATATCGCCTGATGGACTTGCATGCCATATGTCCACTGCCCAATATAAGTCGTCCACACAAGGGAGCAGGACACTCAATATTCCCTTATTTATTAAGGGGGTTGACAGCAAAGTATGCCAAGCATATTTGGGCAGTGGACATATCTTATATTCCTCTTTTAATCTATTATAGCGTTTAATCTAGATATTCCGGTGATACTGACCCTCCCTGATTTTAGATCATTTCAGCCTTATGTGTGACAAAATTATACTTTTTTATCTCATACTCTTGACGTTATGGACAAGCACTAATTCGTCATTAAACAAATAAACAATTCAACCTGCATCTATATCACCGTTCCCTTCTCTGACGAGATATTTTTGTGGTTGGTGATTTGTATGTTGTTGACACCCCCCGCTTTGGCATTGAAAGCATTGTCGAGCTTGGGTATCATACCGTCAATAATTATCTTTTTCGATTTCAGTTCTTCGTAATAATCCTTCGAGAGATTACCAATCACGCTGTCATTATCTTGGTGGTCTAGGAGTACACCGTCTTTCTCGAAGCAGTATATCAAAGAAACCCGATACTCTTTTGACAAAGCAATGGCAATTTCCGATGCCATCGTATCGGCATTGGTATTCAGCAATGAGCCTAGTTTGTGGTCGTAGCTGAGAGGAGCCATGACGGGGATTATATCGCTGTCTAGTAGGGTTTTAAATGATCTTGTATTTATGTTTTTAATGTCTCCCACATATCCGTAGTCTATGTCTTTCACTGCTCGTTTAGCCGAGTTTACACAGTTCATGTCTGCTCCCGTAAGACCGATGGCATTGACCTTCCGATTTTGTAGTTCTGTTACAATCTTCTTGTTGACTTTTCCGCCATACACCATTGTTACCACGTCTAGGGTGGCAATGTCGGTGATTCGTCGCCCATCAATCATCTTAGTTTCTATACCAAGTTGCTCTGACATTGCTGTTGCTGCCCTGCCGCCACCGTGTACAAGAATTTTTTTGCCTTTCAACTGAACGAAATTGTCCAAAAGCTCTCTCAAGCTATCGGCTTCTTCCACAATCTTGCCACCAACTTTTATAATCTTTAATTCGTCCATATTTCTTTGATTCTTGGATATTTATATTATTTGTCTATAAGCTAGGTACACATTAACTAATCAACATATTAGCTCATTAATATCGTCTCTATCACTGTTTGTGCCGAGTATAGGCGGTTTGCTGCTTCGGGGATTACCAAAGAGCTTTTGCTGTCGATAACACTGTCGCTCACTATCATATTTCTCCTCACAGGCAGGCAGTGCATGAATTTAGCCTCGTTGGTTTTGCTCATTTGTTTGTCGGATATTGTCCATGATTTATCAGTACTGAGTATTTCGCCATATTTGTCGTAGGAAGACCAGTTTTTGGCATATACAAAATCGGCGCCCTCAAAGGCTTTCATTTGGTCGTGTTCGATTTTTGCCCCTTTCGTGTATTTCTCGTTCAGCTCGTAGCCCTCAGGATGTGTAATTGTTAGCTCGTAACCTGCTGCCAACACCCATTCGGCAAAGGAGTTGGGCACTGCCTGCGGAAGTGCTCGGGGATGTGGTGCCCAAGACATTGCAATCTTTGGCTTCTTTGCTTTTTTATATTCCTCTATTGTGATTATATCTGCAAAAGATTGAAGTGGATGAAGTGTTGCCGATTCAAGACTTACAACGGGAACTCCGGAGTATTTTACAAACTGGCTGAGTATTATTTCGTTGTAGTCTTTTTCTTTATTGCTGAGTGATGCAAAGGAGCGTACTCCGATTATATCGCAGAATGAGCCGATTACGGGGACTGCCTCGCGGATGTGTTCGGGCTTGTCGCCATCCATTATCACGCCCATTTCGGTTTCTAGTTTCCAGCCCCCTTCGTTGATGTCGAAGACAATGACGTTCATGCCTAAATTCAGAGCGGCTTTCTGGGTGCTGAGGCGTGTACGCAGACTGTTGTTGAAGAATATCAACAACATAGTCTTGTTTTTGCCTAACTCGCAGTTTGCGCTTGGGCTTTTCTTAATTTCCAATGCTCTTTTTACAAGGGCTCTTATGTCTTGAACGTCGTTTACGGATGTGAATTTTTTCATGGTTCGTTTTATTTTGTGCAGATTTTTGCACCAAAAATAATACGTTTTCACGTTACATACAAATTTTACTGCACAAATATTTGCTTAATAAATAAAATATGCACATATTTGCAGTCTGTTTCTAATTATAGCGCATAGTGAAAAAAATAGAACGTCAAAATATAGTCAGGAAGCTCATTGAAAACCGTTCAATTGCTAGTCAGGATGAGTTGCAGTCTCTTCTTACCTCAATGGGAGTAGAGGTGAACCGCTCTACCTTGTCGCGAGATATGAAGGAAATGCAGGTTGCCAAAATTGCAGATGCCGACTCGGGATACAAATATATATTACCGAAAATTGCAGATGCCGATTCTATGGGCAGCTCCTCCTACATCGAGAGCCTTGTGCAATCTATAAAACGCTCGGGAAATCTTGCTGTGGTGAAGACCAATCCCGGCTACGCCAATGGTTTGGCAAGCGATATTGACAGTGCTGAACTTGACGAAATATTGGGGACTATTGCAGGTGATGATACTATTCTCATCATACTCGGGGAAGGGGTAGAGGCAAAAGTGGAAGATCTACTGCAAAAGGTGTGGGCTAAAGTTGATTTGTAAGTTAGTTTCTGAATAATAATGAATGATATAAAGATTGTAATAGCGTCGGAAGAGCATTATAAATATGCCGAAGACATCAATGAAGCAATTGACAGGGCATCGAAGGAAAGAGGCACGGGTATTGCTCGGCGTACTAACGAGTACATAACGCAAAAGATGGATGAGGGCAAGGCTGTTCTTGCTCTTGATGGTGATACATTTGTAGGTTTCTGCTATATCGAGAGCTGGGCTAACGACGGCTATGTTGCCAATTCCGGACTGATTGTAGTGCGAGAATATAGAGGCTCGGGAGTTGCGAAGCAGATTAAAAAGGCAGCTTTTGAGCTATCGAGAAAAAAATATCCAAATGCCAAAATATTCGGACTGACAACGGGCTTGGCTGTGATGAAGATTAACCACATGTTGGGCTATCGTCCTGTTACCTTTTCAGAGCTGACAGACGACGAGAAATTTTGGAAGGGCTGCCAGAGCTGTGTCAATTACGATATACTGCAGCGCACTGACTATACAAAATGTCTCTGTACAGGTATGCTTTTCGACCCTGTCGAACATAGTAATGACAACAATAAAAATAAATATGATGAGCAAGAAACTAGTTTTAGCATTTAGTGGTGGACTGGATACTTCGTATTGCGCTAAATATCTTTCAGAAGAGTGCGGATATGAGGTGTATACGGCTATCGCAAACACCGGCGGTTTCTCCGACGAGGAACTGAAAAACATTGCCGACAAGGCTTATAACTTGGGGGTGAAAGAGCATGTAACACTTGATGTAACTCAGGAGTATTACGAGAAATGTATTAAATATATGGTCTTTGGTAATGTCCTTAGAAATAATACTTACCCTATCTCGGTAAGCTCCGAGAGAATTTTCCAGGCTATAGCTACAATAGAGTACGCAAAGAAGATAGATGCAAAGTATATTGCTCACGGCAGTACAGGCGCAGGAAATGACCAAGTGCGCTTCGATATGACATTCAATATATTAGCTCCCGAAATTGAGATTATCACTCCCACTAGAGACAAGAAATTGAGCCGTCAGTATGAAATAGATTTTCTGAAAAAGCACGGTATTGAGGACGATTGGGTGAAAATGGAATACTCCATTAATAAAGGACTGTGGGCAACAAGTATCGGAGGGAAGGAGACTCTTACTTCCGATAAAGGTCTGCCCGAAAAGGCATATCCAAGTCAGCTGAAAAAAGATGGTGAGCAGGAGTTGAAAATTGGCTTCAACAGAGGAGAGATTTGTAGTGTGAATGGCAAAGAGCATAGCGATAAAGTCGAGGCTATCAGGGAGATAGAAGCTATCGCTTCGCAATATGCTGTTGGTCGCGATATGCACATTGGCGACACTATTATAGGCATAAAAGGACGAGTAGGCTTCGAGGCTGCTGCTCCGATGGTGATAATCAAAGCGCACCAAATGTTAGAAAAACATACCCTCTCCAAGTGGCAGCAGTACTGGAAAGAGCAACTGGGCAATTGGTACGGTATGTTTCTGCATGAGTCGCAGTATCTTGAGCCTGTAATGCGAGACATTGAAAAGTTTCTTGAATCATCGCAGAGTACCGTTACAGGCGAGGTGATTGTCAAGTTAAAGCCCTACCACTTTGAAATGATAGGGGTCGATTCTCCCCATGATTTAATGAAATCGGATTTTGGTGAATATGGCGAAATGCACAATGCGTGGACATCCGACGATGCAAAAGGCTTTATAAAAATATTGGGTAATCCCTTGAAAATACACCACAGCATAAACAAGCAAGCATGATAAAGGTTGGAATTATTGGCGGAGCAGGATATACGGCAGGCGAACTTTTGCGGATATTGATAAATCATCCTGAAACCGAGATTGTCGGGGTTAATAGCTCTAGTAACGACGGGAAGCCTGTGAGCAGTGTGCATGGCGATTTGATTGGTGAATGCGATATCGTATTTGGAGATTTTGAGTTTTCGGCGGTCGATGTTTTGTTTCTTTGCTCCGGACATGGCAAGTCGGTGGAGTTTATGAACAACAACAAACTGCCTGCGGAGGTTAAAGTTATAGACCTAAGTGCTGATTTCCGACTGAAAGCAGAAGGCAACAAGTTTGTCTACGGACTTTGCGAGCTGAACCGTAAGGATATAAAGCAAGCAAATTATATTGCCAATCCCGGATGCTTTGCCACGTCTATCGAATTGGCATTACTTCCTCTTGCGGCAGCAGGAGAACTGAAATCAGAAATACACGTAACAGCCATTACAGGCTCAACAGGAGCAGGACAAAAGCCTACTACAACAACACATTTTAGTTGGCGCAGTTCCAACCTCTCGGCGTACAAAGCCTTTGAACATCAGCATTTGGCAGAAATAGGAGAGAGTGTGAAGCATTTGCAAGGTAGTTTTGATGAAAATATTAACTTTGTGCCTATACGGGGTTGCCATACACGCGGTATTATGGCTTCGGTGTATGTGGATTTTGACAAGGATGAGGATTATGCCCTAAAGCTCTTTGTAGATTATTATGCAGACCACCCGTTTACGCACGTATCGACCGCCAACCCTGATTTAAAACAAGTGGTAAATACGAATAAGGGAGTGGTTTATGTTAAGAAGTATGGCTCTAAATTGCATGTAGTCAGTTTTATAGATAATCTGCTGAAAGGAGCGTCGGGACAAGCAGTACAGAATATGAACTTGATGTTTGGTATAGACGAAAGTGCAGGATTGAGATTGAAACCTTGTGGATTTTAGGCGAAAACAGAGTGAAAAATGACTATACTATTAGGCTAAAACGTAAAGCCTAATAGTATAACGTAAAGTAATATTATATGAAACCATTTGAAGTTTATCCACTTATGGACATCACCCTCGAAAGGGGAGAAGGAGCATACGTTTTTGACAGCAATGGAGAACGCTACTTAGATTTTTACGGCGGACATGCTGTTGTATCTATCGGACATTCGCATCCTCATTACATAAAAAGAATCTCCGAGCAGCTGTCCAGAATTGGATTCTACTCAAATTCGGTGCATAACTCTTTACAGATTGAGCTTGCACGCAAGTTGGGAGCAATGTCGGGACTGGGCGAATACGACTTATTCCTTTGTAACTCGGGAGCTGAAGCAAACGAAAATGCCCTCAAACTTGCATCTTTCTACAATAAACGCAAGAAAGTAATAGCTTTCAGTAGGGGCTTTCATGGCAGAACTAGCGGAGCCGTTGCTGCCACCGATAATCCTAAGATTGTATCGCCCTACAACAGCTCGCACGATGTAACATTCCTGCCTTTAGACAATGCAGGAATTGCAAAAGCAGAGCTTAAATCAATGGAATATGCAGCCGTAATAGTCGAAGGAATACAAGGCATTGCAGGAGTACGCGAACCTGCAAAAGAGTTTCTTGTGGAACTGGAAAAAGCCTGCTTTGAAACGAATACAATTTTTATACTCGACGAGGTGCAAAGTGGTTATGGTCGGACGGGCGACTTTTTTGCCTATCAGCAATCGGGAATAAAACCCGACATAGTGACAACTGCAAAGGGGATGGGTAACGGGTTCCCCGTAGGCGGTGTACTGGTGTCGCCAAAATTCGATGCTAAATTCGGAATGCTGGGAACAACCTTTGGTGGTAATCACCTTGCTTGTGCGGCTTCTCTTGCCGTGCTGGAAGTAATGGAAGAAGAACAGCTCCTGAAAAATGCAAAAGAAAAAGGGCAAATATTAATTGATGAGCTGAGAAAACTAAAAGGTGTGAAAAGAGTGTTCGGACGAGGACTGATGATAGGAGTGGAAATGAACGAGCCGATAGCCCTATTCAGAAAGGCTTTGGTAAGAAATAGAAATATCCTGACAGGAACTTCTTCTAATCTCCACATTTTAAGGGTGCTGCCGCCGCTAAATATCGGCGATGCAGAGATAGAAATATTCCTAAACGGCATGAGGGCAGAGCTGGAGGTAGGGTGAGAGACAGTGTGATTTATATTTTACCTTCGTGCAAATCCCAAATTGGAAAGCACATTTCGTAATTGTTCCAAACTAAGTCGCCGTAATCTAGTGTGAATGATTTAAATAGAGTCCGTCTATAAAGTCCAATATCTGCGTTACGCTCACTTTGCGTATTAGTCATTTACACAAGTAAACTCCTAATTCACAAAGTTTCGCAAGCCTTGATCTTGAACTTTCTATCTCAGACTCTTGACATTATGGACAAGCA
>JBKECW010000054.1:0-45754 GCA_047975005.1 Bacteroidales bacterium
ATACTTTGTCAATTTCATTTTTCTGCATTTGTAATCTCTGTACAAATTTATAACTTTCTTTTTCAAGAGCAAGATTCTCAAGAGAATATTCCTCATCGACAAAATCCTACTTTTCGTCTTTAAAATCCGAGCGAACGTCTATTTCATTTTTTTCTACTTCGTCATTATACGATGTTTGTCGCATGAAACGAGCCGAAAGAAAGACTCTTACAAATATGTCTGATTTCAATGGCGAGATACACCTGACAATTAAAAAATAAAATATAAACAGATGAAACGAATAATAATCACAATAACAATGAGCGTAATTGGTCTTGCAGGACTGAGAGCTCAGGACGACTCGCAGTGGTCGCTTGCCAAAATGGTGGACTACGCCTTGGAGAACAACATCAACACTAAAAAATCTACTTTAGATTTGAAAAGTGCCGATGCTTCTTATCGTCAGGCAAAGAACAATAAACTGCCAAGCCTCTCGGGTTCAACTTCTTACCAGTTAAGCAATGGCTCATCCATAGACCAAATCACCAACAGTTGGAGTAGCAACATGACCAATACCAACAACTTCGGTGTGTCGGCAGATTGGTCTATCTATCAGGGTAATAAGCTAAACCTAAATATCCAAAAAAGTGAACTTCAACTCGAGCAATCTGAACTGTATGTTGAGGAAGCAAAGAACAATATACAGCTAAGTGTATTGGAGGCGTATATCAACGCCATGTACGCCCACGAAGCTATCACTATAACAGAGAACACTCTTGCCGCAACTCTATCGCAGTTGGAGCAGGCAAAGGTGAGGTTTGAGAATGGCGACATTGCCCGAGACGAGTTGGCAGATTTGGAAACCCAATATGCCACCAATCAATCGGAAGTGGTTAGCACACAACAAAATTATCAGCAAAAAGTATTGGCTCTTAAGCAGCTTCTAGAACTTGACCCTCAGTCAGATTTTGATATTGAGTTGGTAGAACTTGACGACGAGACACAATTCATTCCCGGCAAAGAGGATGTATTTGCACAAGCAGTGGAGACCCTGCCGACAATGAAGATTTATGACAATCAGAGACTACAAGCCGAGAAGGATTTGGCTATCTCCAAGGCAGGATATTTACCCACCGTCTCGCTGAGTGCCGGTGCCAACACGGGCTATACCGACAATATTAATTTCAGCTATATCAACCAACTGAGCAATAACATCGGAGAGTATGTGGGCATAAACGTCAGCATACCGATATTTTCAAAGAAGCAAAACAAGACGAATATTGCCCTGTCGCAAATTTCAATAGAACAAAGCGAGTTGGACAAAATACAAGCAAGCAAAGACCTCTATGCCAATGTAGAAACAGCATGGCAGAATGCCGTGTCGAGCCAAGCACAGCAAAAAGCGAGCAAAACAGCACGCGACAATGCCAAGTTAGCATACGACTTGGCCTCCAAGAAGTATGAGTTTGGCGACCTCACTCCTTCCGACCTGATGGTGAGCCGAAACACCTACCTGAATGCCGAGCAGAGCTATCTGCAAAATAAGTATATGTCGCTGTTGTATAGGCAATTGCTGAAATACTATCAAGGAAAAAGTATTACCATGCTTAATTAATGGTTAATTGTGAAGGATAAATTATAAATGAAGGATATGAATAGCTGTTTAAGGTTTAATTATTTAAAAACCGATGCTTAACCTATCCGAGAATCTGAAAATCCAAATATCTAAATACAATGAATAAACGATTAAAAACTGTGGTGATTGTGCTAATACTAGTAGCGGTGGGCTACATAGCATATTCTATGATGTACAAAAAGTCATCGACCACAATTCAGGTGAAAACCACGCAGCTCACCGGTGGCAGCATAAGCAGCAACGTAACGGCAACAGGGACTTTAGAACCCGTAACGCAGGTGAGTGTCGGCACACAGGTGTCGGGGCTGATAAACAAGATTTATGTAGATTTCAATAGCGATGTAAAAAAGGGTCAGCTTCTTGCCGAACTCGACAGAACAAGCCTAAGCGAGCAAGTGTCTAATGCTAAAGCTCAATACAACGCTGCCATGAACGAGCTTAAATACTACGAGCAAAACTACAATAGAAAAAAAAGTATGTTCGACGCGCAGGTAGTGAGTAAGTCCGACTTGGAGCAGGCTGAATACCAGTATATAAATGCCAAAAACAATCTTTCGCAAAGACAGACAACCTTGTCGCAGGCACAAACAAATTTGGGCTACACCTATATTTATTCGCCCATCGACGGAATTGTAATTTCCAGAGAAGTGGACGAGGGACAGACCGTTGCGGCGAGTATGAGTACGCCCGAGCTGTTTACCATTGCAATGGACTTGACAAAGATGCAGGTTGAAGCCGATGTTGACGAAGCCGATATAGGAGATGTGAGGGTGGGACAACGTGTCGAGTTTGGTGTTGACGCTTTTCCCGAAGAGACTTTTGGAGGCAGCGTGCAGCAAATACGCCTCAACCCTACGATTTCTTCCAATGTAGTTACTTACACTGTTATCATCAGCACCGACAACCCCGATTTGAAATTGAAACCGGGTCTTACCGCAACGGCCACCATATACACTAAAGAACTTAATAACATACAGTTACTATCGAGCGCCGCACTGAATTTTATGCCCGATATCAATTTGCTGATGCAATACTACAAAGACAATGATATAGAAGATAGACCTCCTATGCCTAATCACGACGACAGCAAAACATACGTATGGGTACAAGATGCCTCTAAAGTGCTGAGCCAGAAAGAAGTGGCAACAGGGGAATCCGACGGTATTAATGTTCAGGTTGTTTCGGGATTATCCTCTAGCGACAAGGTGGTTACATCCTTACGAGAAGTAAATCTCGAAGAAAAAAACAGCCCTGAGAGCAGCAGTAGCAGTCCATTTATGCCGACACCGCCCAAGCGTGGCAACCAAAAATCGAACAGCAGCCAGTCGCAGGGACAGGGAGGACCACCGCCAAATTAATAAACAACAATGTTTAATCGTTGAACTGTTTAGGGTTTAGTTGTTGGTTTGAAGTTAAGGGACGTAGTCCCGATATCTTTGTAGCGGCACCCCTCCTTCAAAAGGAGGGAATTTTAAAACTCTCCTCCTGCAAAGGAGGATTACCCGATAGGGGGAGGTGGAGGCTGTTTTGCTTACAGCTTATTGCAAAAATATAAACAGATGAGAAAAATACATACAGTAATAATTGGAGGTGGGATAAGCGGGCTGACTGTTGCACACGACCTACAAAAGAAAGGTGTCGACTATGTGCTTATAGACCGCAAAGCTGAGCTTGGTGGCGTTGTCCGTACAGTAAGGAAAGATGGTTTTATTTTCGAGACAGGCCCAAATACGGCAATTCTGTCAAATTTCGAAACTGCAAGTCTATTGCAGGAGCTTGACGGACTGGGGCTTAGTATTGCAAACAAGAATGCTAAGAAAAGGCTGATAATGCACAACGGGAGCTGGCAAGCTCTGCCCTCATCATTGTTCTCGTACATATCCACTCCCTTGTTTTCGACAAAAGACAAGTTCAGAATTTGGAAAGAGCCTTTCATCAAACGAGGGGATAATCCCAACGAAACCCTTGCTGAGTATGTACGCCGACGAATGGGCGAAAGTTATCTGCAAAATGCTATCGATCCCTTTGTGTCGGGAGTTTATGGCGGCGACCCTCACAAACTCATTACTCGCTTGGCTTTTAAGAAATTATATGCTTTGGAGCAGGATTACGGCAGTATGATAAAAGGCACTATAAAGAAACACGGGGAGCGCAAGAAAGACCCCGAATACAAGAGTGTTACCAAAGAAACTTTCTCAACCCAAAGTGGTTTGCAGGGAGTAATAAGGGCTATTGCCGACACTCTGGATAAAGACAAAATCTATTGTTCGACACAAGTGAAAAGTATTGTTACTCTCGACGAGGGCTTTAATATCATTGCAGAGTGTGATGGAGAGAGAGTAGAGATATATGCCGACAATGTGGTAACTACAATCCCATCTTATGAGCTGTCAAAAGTTGAGGGGCTGTTTACCTCAACAGAAACAGAAATACTTGATAGCGTAAAATATGCCGATTTTGTCTTAGTAAATTTGGGCTTTGACGAATGGCAGGGCGATGACATAAACTCCTTTGGCGGTCTTATCCCTTCCGCCGAAAATGTCGACAAGTTCTTGGGTGTCCTTTTTCCATCATCAATGTACGAGGGCAGAGCACCACAAGGCGGTGCATTGCTAGCATTGTTTATGGGGGGAGTTCGCAATCCCAATATTCTGAATTTGTCGGACGAGGAGATTGAAAGTGAGGCATTAGAATTTGTAAGCAAATATCTGGGGGCAAAAAATACTCCTGCTTTGCTGGAAATAAAAAGGCATCCACATGTTATTCCTCAGTATGAATTAAATATCGAGCCTGTGTGGCAGATGCTTGAGGCAAAGCAACAGCAGCACAATGGTTTGTATATAGGTGGCTCGTTTATTGGCGGCATAGGTTTCCCCGATAGGATAAAGCAGGGGCGGGTAATAGTTAAAGAAATAATGAGTTGAACAGCTTGTGTAATAATTAATTAATGAAACGAAGAGCAATAATATTGATGAATGTAGGCACTCCTGATACTCCGACATATTGGGGAGTAACAAGATTTTTATTCTCTTTTCTGACAGACAAGAGAGTGATTAATATTCCTGCGCTCTTCCGCTACCTGCTTGTTGCCCTCATTATTATTCCACTGCGATTGCACAAAGTCGTCAGAATGTACAAACATCTGTGGCGAAATGGCAGCTCTCCTATACTGAGCATCAGTAAAGAGCTTGTAAAGAAGCTGAATGTGCAGTCTGAGTCCTGCAAATATTATATTGCAATGAGCTACAGCAAGCCATCGCTGGATAGTGTCTTAAAGCAGATTAAAAGCGACGGTCTGGACAAAGTGGAACTACTTCCACTATATCCTCAGTATGCGGATTCGACAACAGGAGTTGCCATCAATGCCTTTGAATACAAAACCAGAAAACATGGACTTCAGGGTAGGGTGCTCCATCGAAACTTCTCTGATAAAAAGGAATTTAAAAGTTTGCTCTCGGCACAGCTTTCAAAATATAATGTGCAAGACTACAGTCATGTATTGGTGCTTTTCCATAGTTTGCCTCTGTCCCAAATTGATGATAAGTGTAGTACGGACGTAGCCTGCAAAAGGAGTTGTTGTTACAAATGTCAATGCGAATCGACATTTAACGATATTAATCAACTGATTGATAAATACGATAATGTCAGTTGCTCGATGGCGTATCAGAGTTCGATGGGAAAAAAATGGCTGCAACCATTTGCTTGTGACGAGATTGCTAGCTTGGCAAGAGTAAAACCAAATCTACTAGTTATAGCTCCTTCATTTTACATTGATTGTCTAGAGACACTCACTGAAATAGACGAGACATATCGGCAGATGTTCATGCATAATGGTGGCAGAAAGTTCACCTTTGTCTCATCACCTAACGATAGCTATGAGTCTGTGGAGCTTGTTGCAAGCATGACTAGATCGTAATTCTCCACTAAAGGAGAACAGAAATCGTCAATAGAAGAAAAATCCGTCAAAGACTCTCTCTGCAGGTCCTTTTAGCCGTATGTTTACGTATTTATCTCCTTCTTTTTCTGCTGAGACAGATAACTTTCCACCCTTTGCAGATACATTTACTGTATGTGTAGATAACTGATTTTTGTACATCCATGCAATGGCTGCCGCAGTAATACCTGTCCCACAAGCAAGAGTCTCGTCTTCTACGCCACGTTCATAGGTTGCTATTCTTAGGCCTTTGTCTGTAGTCTCTACAAAGTTGACATTTGTGCCACCGGGGGCAAACCTTTCAGAAAATCTTATTTTTTTTCCTTCCTCAAAGATCTCTATTTTGTCTACATCTTCGACAAATACAACAGCATGGGGCGATCCTGTATTTAAAAAGAATTTAGAATTTTCGTATTCGTCTATGCTATGAATATCAATCATTTCGAGGTTTATTTCCACGTTAGATACTTCTGCGGAGTGCTCGCCGTCTACGGCAATAAACTTACATACATTGCCAATAATTCCTAAATCGTGAGCAAATCGGACTATGCATCTTCCTCCATTTCCACACATTGTTCCCTCAAATCCGTCTGCATTAAAGTACACCATCTCAAAATCATAATCACAACTAGTATTGAGCAACATTAGACCATCGGCACCAATACCAAATCTACGGTTGCACATTAGTTTTACCAAAGTATTGTTTTGCCTGTCAAAGTGATTGTCTCGGTTGTCGATGAGAATAAAGTCGTTTCCTGCACCTTGGTATTTATAGAAATTATTTTTCTGCATAATCTTAGGGTTTTAATATTAAAAAAGGGATTCAATCCTATTTGCTAGGATGTCCGCTTACAAAGATAATAAAATAGATTGCTTCTTTATTTTAAAAAGCTACCTTTGGGTGTCCATAGTTTTAAGAAAAAGTCCAAATGCAAAAACTTTCATGTTTAATAGTCGATGATGAACCGATGGCACTGGCTCTGCTGCAAAGCTGTGTCGAGAAAACTCCTTTTCTTGACTTGAAGGCAGCATGCGAAAGTGCTTTCGAGGTGATGGAATACCTGAATGCCAACGCTCCGGTGGATGTGGTATTCTCGGATATTCAGATGCCCGATCTCAGCGGACTGGAGTTCGCTAAGCACCTGCCCAAAAGCACTAAACTGGTTTTTACCACAGCTTTCGACCGATACGCCATAGATGGCTACAAAGTGAATGCTGTCGATTACCTGCTAAAACCTTTCAACTATTCGGAGTTTCTCGCTGCCGCCAACAAAGTGCTGGAAATGAGCAAAAGTGTTGAATTACCAATGCAAGGGCAATATGCTGTTGATAATAAGGAGTTTATTTTTGTGAAGTCAGAATATCGTCAGCTTAAGATTTATCTTAAAGATATTCTCTATATTGAGGGAATGAAGGATTATGTTAAATTCTATCTCGCAAGCAGTCCAAAGCCTATATTGTCTCTAATCAGCATGAAAAGACTGGAAAGCGAGCTTCCCTCAGCCCTATTTATGCGCCTTCATCGTTCGTTTATTGTTGCCTTAGACAAGATTGACAGCTTGGAGAGAAGTCAGGTGATTATTGGTAAACAGCGCATCACAGTCGCTCCTCAATACAAGGAAGCCTTTGACGAATATTTGCAGGGGAAGATGCTGAGGTGATGAGTTAATTGGCTTGTCTTTCATCTACACCTCAATTTTCAACACGGTAAAGTATCTGCCATCACGAGTTTGGTTGCTGTATGTATGACGATTTGGGTACAGCAGGTTAAGACGTTTTTTCAGATTCTCTATTCCTATTCCCGAGCCGCTTTTATCCTGCTCGCTTTTTGCAAAATCGGTGTTTTCGCCCGTGAAAGTTATACTTTTATCATCGATTCTTAAGCTAAAAATCAGCTCCGATGCTTCGGTGCCCGACACTCCATGTTTAAAAGCATTCTCCACAATGGGAATAAACAAAAGTGGAGCAATGGCAAGCAGTGGTACATCCTTTGGGAAATCAGTTTTTATAGTCGTGTTTTTACGCATCCTCAACTGCATAAGGCTGATATACTGCTCAATAAACGACACCTCTTGAGCCAAATCTACTTTTTCCTCATCGGTGCGATAGAGCAGATAGCGCATTAGCTTCCCCAAATCGTGTACAGTTTCCTTTGCTTTTTCGCTATCTAAATCTATCAGCGAGTAGATGGTATTCAGCGAGTTAAAGAAGAAATGTGGTTGTAGTTGATATTTTAAATATTGAAGTTCATGTTGCAGGAGTGTCTGCTTGTCTTCGGCTTGTTTTATCTGAATGGCAGACAGTCTGTCGGTAGTCTTAATCACAACTGCTATCGCTATTGGTATGAGTAGCAGTAGGAAGTCCATGTAAAACCGAAAGTTGTCGGGCCTTGGTCTTGACATATCTTGCATAATAGGTGCAAGGAAAACGAAGAAATGGAGGGTCTTCACCCAAATCATCAGGGATATAAGTATCAGATTTACAAGTGTAAACACATACTTTTGTTTGTCGATGTAGTGTTTGTCTATCAACCACAGATAGTTCATATAGAATATCAATACGAAGGACAGCGTACGCATTAAAGAGTGTTGCAGAGACCTTGCAAAATCCATATTCATGTCGTTTGCAAAGCCCATAGGTATCAGCGTGAATGCTATCCAAAAAGCAACATGAGTAAGTATTTTGAGTGTTTTGTTTTTCATTTTCTAAATCTTAAACAATCTTCACAAAAATAGCAAATTATTCGTATCTCAGTGATGTAATCGGGTCAGAGGCTGAGGCTTTTCTTGCAGGATACCATCCGAAGAATATCCCCGTTAGCGTACATACCAAGAAGGAGATTATTATCGAATAGATTGTGATACTCACAGGCCACTGCATAAAGTTGTGAATAATGTAAGTGCTTAGTAATCCTAATATTACCCCTAAAACTCCACCGGTGATACTAATCAACACCGACTCTATCAAGAACTGGAATAATATATGCCGACCTTTTGCACCAATTGCCATACGTAGACCTATTTCCCTAGTGCGCTCTTTCACAGATACGTACATAATGTTCATAATTCCGATACCTCCCACAAGCAGCGATATGCTGGCGATGGCAACCAATAGATAGGTGAGCATTTCGCTGGTGGAGCTGAAAGTAGAGATAAGCTCTTGCTGCGAGCGTACTTCAAAGTCGTTGTCTTGGTCTGCCGCTATGTTGTGCGATTGTTCCAAAAGCGTTGTAATTTCCTCCACTGCTGTTTCTGCTTTGTCCTCGCTCATAGCACTGGCAACGATGGACTGCAAGTGCGTCTGTGCCAAAAGCCTTTTCTGTACGGCAGTGTAGGGAGCAATGATAATATCGTCTTGGTCTTGTCCGAAGGTGTTTTCGCCTTTCTCCTCCAATATTCCTATAATCAGAAAAGGAATATTCTTGAAGCGTATGGTCTTGCCGATAGGATTGCTGCCGTCGGCAAATAGATTTTCCTGCACAGTTTTTCCTATCACGGCGACTTTGGCAAAGGAGCTAATTTCCTTTTGTGTGAACATGCTGCCTTCTTCCACTTCCCACTCTCTTATTTCCAGGTATTCGGTATTGACTCCGTAAACCGATGTAGGCCAATTGTTTGCTCCCGACACTGCCTGTCCGCTGCTGTTGACCACCGGCGAAATAGCCTTTACCATCGTAGTTTTCTCTTTCAGCAGTTCATAGTCGGCAAGTTTAAGCGACTGCATATCGCCACCGCCCATGCGCACTCCGCCTGACATACCCGAGCCGGGACGTATGTTTATGAGATTGGCTCCCATACTCGAAATACTCTCTTTGATACTCTCTTTTGAGCCTTCGCCAATGGCGAGCATAGAGATTACCGAGCCCACTCCGATAATAATTCCCAACATTGTGAGTACCGTTCTGGTCTTGTTAAGCAGAATGGCTTTCCATGCTATTTTTATTAAGTTGTTGTAATTCATTTTTTTTAGATATTTGGATATTCAGATTTTCGGACTAAGAGCTCATAATCACATTGGCAAAATGTCTCATTGCTCAGTTGTCGGCAGACAATTGAGCAAGTTCTTCGGTGGCAATCCAACGGTCGGTAACCTCAGAGTCTTGAATAATTCTGCCGTCTCTCAATACCACCTTTCGGGTACTGAATTGGGCAATGTCGTCCTCGTGAGTTACAAAGCCTATGGTAACTCCCTGTTCATTAAGTTCTTGGAAGAGAGCCATTATTTCGTAGGAAGTACGAGTATCGAGGTTTCCTGTGGCTTCGTCTGCCAATAGTATTACGGGGTTGTTCACTAGTGAGCGGGCAATGGCAACACGCTGTTGCTGTCCTCCCGACATTTCGCCGGGTGTGTGCTTCAGTCTGTCCGATAGTCCCACACGCTCCAATGCCTCTAAGGCTCGTTCGTGCCGCTCTTTTGTCGAAACTCTAGGGTTATACAACAAAGGCAGTTCTACATTCTCCAATGCCGTAGTTCGTGCCAAGAGGTTGTAGGACTGAAAGACAAAACCAATTTTATGATTTCGTATCTCTGCCAATCTGTTTTTATTCAGCAGCTTAACATCGTCGCCATCCAAGCAGTAGGAGCCGAAAGACGGTTTGTCCAAGCAGCCCAAAATATTCAATAGGGTCGATTTGCCCGAACCGCTTGTACCCATAATGCTTACAAACTCCCCTTCCTTGACTTGCAGGTCGATGCCTTTCAGGGCATGCACCGTCTCTGCTCCCATGCGAAACTCACGTTTTAAGTCTTGTATGTCTATTATTGTTTTCATTTGTTTATATTTTTGCAATAAGCTGTAAGCCAAACAGCCACCACCTCCCCCTATCGGGTACTCCTCCTTTGCAGGAGGAGAGTTTTAAATCCCCTCCTTTTGAAGGAGGGGTGCCGCTACAAAGATATCGGGACTACGTCCCTTAACTTCAAACTAACAACTAAACCCTAAACAATTAAACCTTAAACAGTTCAACGATTCAACATCGCATTATCACATTATTATATGCTTTTAGAATGCTGGTTTGTTGTTTCCCTATTAAAATATGGATCTAATGTTGAAGCTGTTACTCTTGCTGCTCCGGGAAATAACTGCCTGACCTTTACTGTCACGCCGTCGTACTCCACAACTCCGTCTTCTATAAGCTCTTCAAACAGGGTTTTGTGAGGTATCATCATCACTCCGCCATACTTGGAAATATCTGTTTTATAATTACATAGTATATCCTCGATAGAACTTCTGACACGTTTGTCATCGTCGGTGAGGTAGCAGACCCTAGCAACAGGAAACTTGTCCTTATTTATAGACTCAATGTATTCCGCCGTATTCTTGGTATTCTGTATATACACATTTGCAAGTTGGCTGATAGACGAAACCCCAATGCCATAGACCTGTCCCGTAGTGTGTTTTGTACAATATCCTTGAAAATTTCGGTGTAGCTCGCCCGACTGTTTTGCATGGAACAGTGCATCCCCTGGCAGCACAAAATGGTCGAAGCCCACACTTTCATAGCCTAAATCTAAAATAGCTGCTGAAAAGAAATTGAATACACTCAGCTTTGTTTCATCATCGGGTAATCCCAACTTTTCAATGGCTTTTTGGTTTGGTTTTATCCATGGAACATGGGCATACGAGAATGTCGCTATCCTATCGGGCTTTGCCATTTTTATCAACTCTACATTGTCCTCCATGTGTTTGACATCCTGTCCGGGCAATCCGTAGATAAAATCAAAATTAATACGCATGTCGTTCTTTGCTTCCCTGAATAGCTCGACAATATCTCCAATAGGCATAGATGGTAAGGCTCTGTTGACACTTGTCAATATTGCCTCGTCAGTATCCTGAATACCGAGGCTTATACGGTTGAACCCTGCATCGACAATGTCCTTGACCATTTGCTTGTCAATAAGAGAGGGATTACATTCTATAGAGATTTCGGGATTCTCGACAGTCTCAAAAGCATTAAAGAGATTAAGGTTAATCTCCTTTAAATGAGAAATATCGACAAAATTAGGAGTTCCACCGCCGTAATGTATTTGAGCGACTTTACGAGTTTTATCCAACTTTGCAACCAGCATATCAAGTTCTTTTTTGAGAGCCTGCATATAGTCTGCCTTTGCCTGCTCATCTTTTGTAAACATAGCATGACAGCCACAATAATGGCACAATTTCTCGCAAAAAGGAATATGCACATAGATGGATATATGCTTGGGGTTGCACTCGTTGGAGTCTACAATCCACCTGAGGGTATCGTCGTCAGACAATACATTTCTAAACCTATTTGCCGGCGGATAGCTAGTATATCTTGGTGTCGGGAAGTTATATTTTTCTACTATTTCGTTCATTATCTAATTATTACATCAACAAATTATCGCATTATCCAGTTAACTTCTCTTCCTTTTGGTATAAAAATATGCACATCAATCCTATTCCTGCTAACAACACAGCAAACACTCCAATTCCGGTGTAGGAGAACATATCGCCAACTTTCCCACTCAAGGGAACAAGAATTATCGAGCTAAGATGCATTATTGCGATTTGTACTGTAAAGTCTGTTCCTTCCTTTCCCTTTCTAACCAGCTTCATAGCCTGCGTATAAATTCCGACTGTCGAAAGCCCATAGCTAAACCACACAAACCATACGATACTATTGACAAAATAAGAATTTTTTGTCATCAAGTCGGAGAAATAATAAGAATGGCATAAATACTGTAAAGCACATATCAGCCCCAACACAGAAAATAGTTTCATCGACTTCCGACTCGACCACTTTTTCATCAAGAAACCTCCCAAAAAAGACGCAATAGCGGCAATGGCAGCCCCCTCAATTCCCATTATCTGCCCAATTTCGCTTTTAGTATATCCCAGGTCTATAAGCATTGGTTTCATGTTGCCAGTCATAATAACCAAAGCAGCACAGAAACTGACAAGGACGAAGACCTGTATAGAACGTAAGCGATTATTGGCAAATTTAAAGATTTCGACAAACTTGACTTTTGGTTTTGCGTCTCTAATTTTTATGGCATCTTGCTGCGAAGTAACAAGAAATGGGAATAGGGAGATAAGCACAAAAATACCCAGTAGGTATATTATAGAATTCCAACCAAAGCCTTCATAAGCCTTTAGCAAAATACCACCTCCAACTATCACTCCCAAAAACTGCCCGGCTGTCTGCATAGAATTACCTATACTCTTCTCCTTGTCGCTCAAAGAAAAAATAGCATACATATCAATGGCAATATCTTGTACTGCCGTTATCATTAACAAGCCTAGAGTTATCGCCACCAAGACTAAAATATCCTGTTCAGGTATAATAAACTGCATTCCCAAGACCACAATACTAAACAAGACGCCGAGCACAAACACCCAGCGTCTTATATCTTGAACATTCCTAATACTACTGTCTACCAAGGGAGCCCACAAGAACTTTAATATCCACGGAAGTCGGGTAAGCGACATCAGAGCACCAATGTATGCCAATGAATAATTTTGTTCTCTCAGCAAAATAGGCATCAATGCCAAAAAGAAACTCTTTGGCAAGGACTGAGCTACATACAGCATCAGCAGTGTAAAATACTTTCCTATTTCCTTGTTATTAGACATATCACGAAACTAGAATTTATAGGCAATTTTTAGACCAAACTGCCTAGGGGCTGAAGGTTGTGCAAACTTACTCGGTCCGCTTTCAAAAAGGAAACTAGTGTACTGTTCGTCTAATAAGTTTGATGCCCAGAAGCTCAGTCGTGCATCACACGTAAGATATACACTAATATTCATATCCAATAAGCCATAATAGTCCTGTTTTACATCGTTAGCAGGAGTCCAATATATACTACCTTGTCCGCTATATAGGATTGAGGCATCAACGAGGTTCATAAAGCCCCAATCAACAGGGAATTTGCGCCCCAACATTGCAGAGAATGTATGTTTAGGAACGTATGGTGCATAATTACCACTGTAATCGTTGTCTTTGTACACATAGTTGGTGAATTTCAAGTCGGTAAGTCCGTATGAAAATGTACCATAGAATTTACTCACATTGCTAAAGTTGACACTTGCCTCAAGTCCCTTACTCACAGATTCTCCCGCATTCTTTATCATACGTCCTGTACCGCTCGGCACAGGCATATACACTTGTTGGTTTGTCCAATCAATATAGAACATCGAGAAATCGGCATACACTTTCTTGCCAAGATTTGCTTTTACGCCTATTTCGTAGTTAACGCTATTCTCGGGCGAATAAATCATATCTTCAGGACGTTCAAAGGAGTCGTTGTACCCTCCAGACTTAAAGCCATTGGATATTGTTCCATAAATGGAATTGTTGTTAAACTCATACACCACTCCAAATTTGCCTGTTATTTCCTTGAAAGTCATTGATTCAAAAGAAGTATCTACCATAGTGTTACCTTTAAGAACATAATTGTAGTCGCGGTCTATACTTTCGTAGTCATAGCGCATTCCAAGAGTGAACGACAAGCCGTCAGTAGCTACATCCTTAACGGTAGACTGTCCAAACAAGGAACCTCCGTACGTAGCTGTATTATAAGATTTTACATAGTCAACATTCCGTGAATACATATCGATTCCAACAGAACTATTCTCGTCTGAATACCAACCATAAGCACCAACAACCATCTTCACCTTGTCGCTAGTGTAGTTCAGAGTAACTTCCTCAGTCAGGTTATTCGCTTTTAGCTTCATAGTTGCAAAATAAATTGAGTCGGCACTATAATCCTGGTCTTTTTTAAGGTCGTCATTCATATAGCTAAATCCGGTACTACTATTCAGCGTAACGTTGTCTGACAAATAGTATTTTACAGTCAGCCCGTCAGACAGGTAGAATCGCTTGTATCCCGCTTCCTGATTATATACTACATCTTGAATTTCGCCATCAATGTATGGAGCGAACGCTTCACCAGCCTCATTACGATTTTCCAAACTAAGGGTATTTTCAAACACCAGCCTTGTACTGGGTTTGTACACCAATTTATTTCTAAACGCCAACCAGTCTTCCTTGTCCACATTCTCATCTAGCGTAACATTATTGAAAAATCCACCAAAATAGCCTCCGTATGCAGACAAACTATAAGCGAATTTATCAGAAGGTTTTTGATAGGTTGAGAATTTTAAGGAATATCTATCGTGAGTTCCGGCTTCGCCCTCTATTTCGGTAAACTGTTTTTTCATAGGCGAGATGCTATTAATTACAATAACACCGCCAATAGTATTTCTACCATAGAGAGAGCCTTGCGGACCTTTTAGCACTTCCATATTATCAACATCCAAGAACTGAAAGTTATAGGAATTTTTCTGAAAATGTGATACTCCATCGACATACAATCCCACCGAGGGGGCACCTATACGACTGCCAATACCTCGTAAATACACAGGAGAGCCAACACTCGTCCCAAATTTCGGTATAAACAAACCCGGAACAGTCAAGCTGACTTGGTTTAGATTTTTGTTTATATATCTGTCCAGTACTTTCCCTGACAGATAAGTTATTGAGGATGGGACTTCTACTAAATGAGCCTCTTCGCGAGTGGCTGTAACTACTACTTCTTTAAGATATTGAGGGGTGTCGTATTCCCATTTCGTAGAATCGGCTACAGAGGGTTCACCTTCGGCAAACAGCAAGGTAGACGAAACTAGAAAAAGAGAAAATAATATAAATTTCTTTTTCATTGATTCTAATATTGAGATTAAACTTATTACGTTAATTCTGGATAAAGTCTAACTCAATATTGGAGGGGGTCTGAAGAATAATGCACTCATCATCTCACATTGGAAGCTTCGGTCTTTTTGTTGAGGAGCTACCAGCCCAAAACTAACATTCTGTATTCGAATGTCATACAATTCGTAAAATAGAATTTCCGAGTAGCAGTCTTCAACATGAGAGCTAATGGGTTTATTGCATGATGAGTAGAGGGATACTGTTTCTGCTAGTTCTTCTACAGAAACTTGTTTCCTGTCGGTAAGACATACACTGTTATTCTGCACTTCATCAGATATTGGCTTCTGCACAAATATCCCAAAGAGTATGCCTACAAGCATACATATTGTCATTAATGCCGATGGAGCGAGAATAAACATTTATTTATTTTTTTTGTAAAGATAGAGCTTTTGTGTGTACATGCCCAAATATTTACACTTTTTTAATTAGCGTTAGAATTAGTAAAAGTTCGTATATTGCTATCCACCCCGGGGCCAAAACTAGGCGCAATAGTAATAAGTGGTTCTTTTATAAGTTTCCCTCTGTATCTTTGCTCTACCACATCGCTATCGTTAACAAATTTGTATGCCAACTTAAGAAGCCTCTGTCTCACGTCTAAATAATAGATATTTCTATTCTGGCGGGTAGGATAAACTCTATTGGATACAAACACCAACAGCAGTCCATCTTTGGGGTCTGCCCATGTGTAAGTACCTGTAAATCCAGTATGCCCAAAACACAGTGTCGACGCTTCGGAGCAAGGATACACACCGTCGGATTCGTTGTCATCACTTTCTTTCTGCTCTGCTCTTTCGCTTTCTAGATATGGTTTATCAAACAGCAATCCTCGTCTATTTTTGTTCGATGCAAACATACGCTCCTGCGAGAACTTCCTCACTACATCCGCCTCTAAAACCTGCACCCCTCCGTAATATCCTTCTTGCAAATACATTTGCATAATCTTAGCAACATCATTGGCAGAAGCAAACAGCCCAGCGTGTCCCGACACACCACCTAGCAATGCAGCACCCTCGTCGTGCACATATCCTTGCACCTGCCCACGTTTCATATAGCGATCGTTTTCGGTGGGAGCAATTCTTGCTAATGAATATTTTGCTAGAGGCTCGAAGCACATTGTGTTTGCTCCTATTGGAGCGTATATATTGTCAGACAAATAATCGGTAAATTTCTTACCCGACAAAGTGTGCACCATTTCAGGAACAAAATACAGACCTAAATCCGAGTAAAGGTATCTTCTAGACTCATTTAATTTCGATGTTCTCACAATATCCAGCACCTCCTCGCGAAACGCTTTTGTTGTATACATCCCCTTGCTAACAGGATACGAGAAGGTACTTGTTCTTGTTGTTGAAAAAGCATCTGCCCTCAGTTTCTTATTACTATCCAACGCTTTGGGCCATATTGCCACCCACGAGCGCAAACCTGCCTGATGAGTAAGAATATCACAAATACGAAGTCTTTCCTTGTTTGTTCCTTTTAGGCTTGTTGCATATTTTGATAAATTGTCGGTAAGGGCAAACTTCTTTTGTCCATACAGTTTCATCAACGAGGGAGCAGAACTCAGAATCTTAGTTAGTGATGCCAAATCATACAGATTATTATCAGTAATGCTAATTTTCTTGTCGTAAGTAAGATATCCGAAGCTCTTCTCGTAGAAGACTTTGCCATTCTTTGCCATCACAATTTGGCAACCCGGAAATGCATTTTTCGAGATTGCTTCTCTGATAATATCTTCGATTGTATCGTTCAACGATTTAGAGTCTATATATATTTCCTCTGGCAACACATAGCTGAGTCTTGCCACATCTTGCAAATTGAGACCTGTGCCAACTTTCCAATACTTAGTTGACACAGGCAGCCTTCCTGATGCACCTATGCCTCCAAATATAAGTTGGGCAGCACCCTCCTCGGCATATACTCTTTGCTCGTAGGCAAAAATCATTGCATCAGCGTCATACAAGGACTCCAACTTATCAGCTCCGTATGGGCTGCCAAACAGGCTGACCACAGTTTTTAGATTGGATGATGTTATTTTTGACAGCGCATTACTATATGATGCCGAGACTCCATAATTGGAGCGGGGATAGACGGACGAGTATACGCCCACTAACACATGAGTATAATTCTTTTCTAGTTTTGAAACAAGCGCCGAAGTAGTAGCATCTGATGCACCAGAACTGACAAAGTAGTGGTCTGCATCAACATACCGACCAACCATTCTCTGAAAGTCGGTCTGCCCGGACGCCCCCATTGCCACCGTAGCAATTCTGACATCTTTCAAATTCTTGAGAGGCAATAAGCTATCAAGGTTGCTCGTTACGGTCAAGGCGTTCTTATAAAGTTGGCTTATAGTAGCATTGTACTTTTTGTCTTTTACGCACGACACCAAAGAGTCGATTTTTGAAACATCTGGCATATGAACATCCGAATAACGTTTGAATGCCAACACCTTACGACACTTCCCGTTTATAAAACCCTCTGTTATCTCTCCTCTTTTGATTGCCGCAACTATTGTGTCTATCACAACATTAGGGCGTAATACGTACTCCACAACATCACAACCCGCTTTCAAGGCCTCCAACTCTGCTCGTCCTTCGGGAAATTGGGCTGTTACACCTTTCATATTCATAGCATCGGTGAATACAAGTCCTCGGAAATTCATCCTTTGTCTCAGAATATCCCCTATAATTTGGCGAGACAACGTAGATGGCAAATCGGCTCTGCCTGTTATTTGCGGCAATGCTATGTGCGCTGTCATTATACCGCCAACTCCGGCATTGATAGCTCTTGCAAAGGGATAAAACTCTAAGCTGTCAAGTCGCTGAAAATCACCATTTACCACTGGAAGGCTATGATGAGAGTCGGCATCGGTGTCGCCATGGCCAGGAAAATGCTTCGGCGTTGAAAGAATATTTGTTTGTTGTATTCCTTTTATCATTGCCAACAACTTATCCGAGACCATATATCGATCCTCTCCGAAGGATCTATAATTTATAATCGGATTATTGCGATTTGAATTGATATCGGCAACAGGTCCAAAGTTTATAGAAACGCCCAAGGCTCGACTTTTTTCCCCTAACTCTCTGCCCATCTTTGTAATGAGCGAATCATTGCTTATTGCGCCTAATGTCATGTTGTAGGGATACCTATCCATATCCTGAATGCGCATTGCAAGCCCCCACTCTGCATCGGCAGCCACCATCAAGGGTACATTTGCTACTGACTGTGCTTGCGAAATGTATCTAAGGTGTTCGCGTACCGACGGGGTCTTTCCAAGTATGATACCTCCGATCTTATAGTTGGCAATATTCCTCTTTAAGGCAGCCAATTGAGAGTCTCCGCTTTCGGGATATGCAACAACCATTATTAGCTGTGCGATTCTATCCCTAAGACTCAAGGTAGCTAGAACGTTATTTACCCACGAGCTGTTCTGATGAATTAGAAATTCAGGATCAGAAAGCGTACGCGAATCATTCACCGAAGAATGCAGTTCGTTATTTGACAACAACATAGGAGTCAGCAAGCATACCAACACCAACAAGAAAAATCTTGAAATTTTTAGAACAATACTCATCGGCACTATCCATCTACTTAATTACTACTTCACCAAATATTCTGCAATTTGAACAGCATTGAGTGCTGCTCCTTTTTTTATTTGGTCACCTACACACCAGAATGTCAGACCCTTTGGATTAGTTAAATCCTTGCGTAACCTACCGACATAAACATCGTCTTTGCCTGATAAGAACAGAGGCATCGGATACTCTTTGTTTGCCGGATTATCCATTACCGTCAAGCCGTCTGCCTTGTCAAAAGCAGTACGCACAGCCTCTAGCGACAATTCGTCTTGGGTCTCTACCCATATAGACTCAGAATGGGCACGCAATACAGGAATGCGTACACAAGTAGCACTTACCTCTATGTCGGAGTGCATTATCTTACGTGTCTCGTTAAACATTTTCATTTCCTCCTTAGTATATCCGTTCTCTGTAAAAACGTCTACTTGGGGGATAATATTCATTGCCAGCTGATATGCAAATTTGTCGACAACAACCGTTTCGCCTGCCACAAATTGTTGAGTTTGCGCCACAAGTTCGTCCATTGCTGCCGCTCCTGCTCCGCTAGCAGCCTGATATGTTGAGACATGTACCTTCTTAATCTTCGACAGGTCGTTAATCGGCTTAAGAGCTACTACCATTTGAATGGTTGTACAATTGGGGTTTGCAATGATATTGCGAGGTGCATTTCTTGCATCTTCGGCGTTTACTTCCGGCACTACCAATGGCACATCATTGTCCATACGGAATGCACTGGAATTATCAATCATTATTGCACCATGTTTGGTTATTGTTCCTGCATAATCTCGGGAAGTTCCTCCTCCGGCAGATACCAAAGCTATGTCTACTCCTTTGAAGTCGTCGTTGTGTTGAAGTTCTTTCACTTCTATTTCATCACCTCTAAAGAGGTATTTTTTTCCGGCACTTCTTGACGAGCCAAACAGCAACAGCTCATCTAGTTTAAAATTTCTCTCTTCCAATACTTTCAGCAGTTCTTGTCCTACTGCTCCACTTGCTCCTACAATGGCAACTCTCATCTTGTATATTATTTTTAGTAAAAACAGGGTTATCTAGATACTAGACAACCCTGTTTCTTTTTTGTTTTGATCTTAACTATTTATCAATTAGTTCTGCAGTTTGAATGTGATAGGACACTGAAACCTACAGTTCACTGCTCTTCCTCCTTGTCTGCCAGGCTTCCACGCGGGCATTTTAGACACAACTCGTAATGCTTCTTTGTCTAGTGCAGGATCAACACCCCTAAGGATAGTTGCATCTTTCACAGTACCGTCTTTCCACACTACAAACTGTACTACAACACGACCTTGCACTCCGTTTTCTTGCGCTACAACAGGGTACTTAACTTCGTTGCTAAGCCACTTCTGCAATGCTGGATAACCACCGGGAAATTCAGGCATTTCTTCTGCTATTTGTACAATTTCCTCTTCCTTCTTAACAGTCTCTACAGGCACATCCTTCACAACCGACCTAATTTCTACATCTTTGTTTACATCATCATCGAAAAGATCAATGTCCGTATCGACCTCCACATCATCCTCAACGATTTCTATTTCTGTAGACAATTGTTGTGGTGGTGGTGGTGGTGGTGGTGTGTTCATTATTTCCTCTCTTGCCACCTGAGGAACGTCTATCTCGATGGCTTCTACTTTGTCATCACCTAAGTCTGCCGCAGCTTTAATCTCTTGGGTCGTATTAAACACCAACCAAATTGCAAAAAGACACAAACAAAGCCCTAGCGCTAAGAATACGCCTTTGTTTCTTTCCATGTCCTTACTTGGATTCTTCTTTAATTCCATGACTATTATTATTTTTTTTTGTTATCTAAATATTACTTTGGTCAAAGTAAGCAATAGTTTTTCAATTATCCAAAAAAAGTACATTAATTCCTCTTCTGCTCCATCAATTCATTCCCAACTCATCAAATAAAAATGCCCATACGTCGGTGTATTCCTCGATAACTTTGGCTGTGGGTTTACCGGCTCCGTGTCCTGCTTTGGTATCGATGCGAATTAAGGTCGGCTCTGTTCCGGCGTTGTACTCCTGCAAGCGGGCAGCATATTTAAACGAATGTGCAGGAACAACACGGTCGTCGTGGTCGGCTGTGGTTACCAATACGGCAGGATATTTTCCTCCTTTTTTCAAATTATGATAGGGCGAGTAAGCGTATAAATAGTCAAACATTTCTTTGCTGTCGTCACTCCGTCCATAGTCGCCTGCCCATGCCCATCCGATTGTAAAATCCTGAAAGCGCAGCATATCCATAACTCCTACGGCAGGCAGTGCTGCCTTAAACAAATCAGGACGCTGATTGATAACCGCCCCTACCAACAAGCCTCCGTTTGAGCCGCCTTGCAATGCCAATTTGCCGGGATTTGTATATTTTTGATTCACCAGAAACTCCGCTGCTGCAATACAGTCGTCAAACACATTTTGCTTATTCATTTTTGTGCCTCCCTTGTGCCATTTGTCGCCATATTCGCCACCTCCACGCAGGTTTGCAACTGCCAACACTCCGCCATTATTCAGAAACACCATACGTGTTGAGGAAAAGGAGGGAGTAAGGCTGATATTAAAACCTCCATAGCCGTAAAGTAAAGTCGGGTTGTTGCCATCCATTTTGATTCCCTTTTTGTGCACAAGGAACATAGGCACTTTTGTGCCGTCCTTCGATTCGTAAAACTTCTGTTTTACCACAAAATCGTCAGAATTGAAAGCTGCTTTAGGTTTAAAATACAACTTTGCTTCTTTGCTATCGAAATTGTATCTGTAAATCTCTCCCGGAGTATTGAAAGAAGCATAACTAAAGAAAGTCTCTCGATCGTCAGACTTGCCTGTAAATCCGCCCACCGAGCCAATGCCGGGAAGTGTAAGTTTCGAGTCTGGAGTACCATCGACATTATATATTTCTACGGCACTGTATGCATCTTGCATATATCGCGCCACTATCTTTCCGCCGACAAACGACACTCCCTCCAGCACATTGTCGTTCTCGGGAATTATGTCTACCCAATTGCTTTCGTCGGGACTGTCTAGATTTATCTTTATCAATCGGTATCTTGGGGCTTTATAGTTGGTTCTGACATAAAAATCTTTGCCTACATTATTTACTACAGCGAAGCGATTTTCAAATTTATCCCAAATACTTACAAAACTAGCATTGTCTTTTGCAAGGTCCTTAATCATTAGAGCATTACCATTACTGCCCTCGCTTGCGGTCAGATATAGAAAACGCTTGTCGTCGGAAACTCCTGCACCAAGCATACGCAACGGATGCTCCTTGTCCTCTTTAATCAATATATCTTCAGCCTGTTTTGTGCCAATCTTGTGATAATAAACCTTATGGAACTCATTTGATTTTGACAGCTCGCTTCCTTCCTCTGGCTTATCATAGCGGCTATAAAAAATACCATTATCGTACCATGCAAGTCCCGAGAATTTCACCCATTCGAGGTGATCGTTTAGCAATTTGCCGCTTTCGATATCCTTCACAAAGACCTCATTCCAATCTGAGCCGCTTCGGGAGATGGAGTAAACCAATGTTTTGGCATCGTCAGAAACAGCTATCCCACCCAGCGACACAGTTCCGTCGTCCGACAATTTGTTGGGATCTAGCAGCACTGTTCCGGGAGCGTCGGGGGAGTCGGTGATATACAAAACACTTTGGTTCTGGAGTCCGTCATTTTTATAGTAGAAATAGCGTCCTCCTTTTTTAAAAGGCACTCCAAATCTCTCGTAGTTCATCACTGCCGTAAGCTCGTCGGCTATTTTCTTACGATTTGGCAGCTTATTCAGATAACTGAAGCTCACTTCATTTTGAGCTTCTACCCACGCTTTTGTTTCGTCTGCATTATCGTCCTCTAACCAACGGTAGGGGTCTTCAACGCTTGTTCCGAAATAATCGTCGGACACACTGATTTTCTTGGTCTCCGGATAGGAGAGTTTTTGTGTTTGTGTACAGGAAGCTATCATTGCAATTCCCATTAGATAAAGTCTAAATTTCATCTGTTTATATTTTGTTTTTTAATTGTCGGATGTATCTCGCCAATATAATCATTCTCGTATGCGAGAACTTGTTATCATGGCTCGTTTCAGCGGTTTATATTTTCCGCTATAATCATTTTACAGCCTTATTGCCTTAAACTTCAAACGTATTCCAAGAACAAAGGTAGGCTTTTTAGTTGAATTGTTGATTCGTTTGCATTTTTCATATAAATGACGTATGCTCATATCAACCTTGATTTTAATTAGTGCTTGTCCTTAATATCAGGAGTCTGCCCTGCTGTTTAAATCGACTGTTTTCATCGTAAAATCGTAACATCATAGTATCAATTATCAGCCACCTCCACCACCTTCGGGTACTCTTCCTCCTCGATGAGGAGAGTTTCTAATGTCCCTCCTTTTTGAGGGGGCGATGCCGCAGGCGGGATGGTTATTTTTCGCTATAATCATTTTACATGCCTTATTGCCTTAAACTTCAAACGTTTTCCAAGAACAAAGGTAATATTTTGTTGGTTTTAGGTTTCATTTATAATTTACAATTCACCATTTACAATTATTTCGCCAATTTTCCGTACATTTGTACGCAATACTATCTCGCTATGAAGCATATAAAATATGTAAGCCCACAGGAGGCTGTAAAGGTTGTCAAATCGGGCGACCGTGTACATTTACACGGCGTTGCCTGCTCGTCGAGAGAGTTGATCAATGCTCTAATTGAAAGAGGTAAGAACGGAGAGCTTAAAGACATAACTCTTCAGCACGTTCACACACAAGCACCTGCCGACTATGGATCGAAGGAGCTTGCCGGAGTGTTTAACACCGAACAGCTGTTTGTAGGCACAAACTTCAGAGGCCACACTCAGGCGGGTTACTCACAGTATATCCCTGCTTTTTTGTATGATACACAACGCTTGATACGACAAGGTGTACTAGCTCCCGACGTGGTGTTTTGTATGGTGTCTCCACCAGACCAGCACGGCTATGTGTCTTTGGGACTGAGTGTTATATGCACACTTGCAGCCATCGAGATGGGCAAAACCGTGATTGCAGCCGTCAATCCAAATATGCCTCGTACGCATGGAGATGCCTTAGTGCATGTGGACAACTTCGATATTTTCACTACTGATGAAAACCCTATTGCATCTGTTAAAAATTCTGCAATAGAGGATATCGACAGGAAAATTGGGAAATACGCGGCAGAACTGATAGAAGACGGGGCAACCCTACAACTCGGCATCGGCTCTATTCCCAATGCGGTGCTGTCGAGCCTGACAAGCCACAAAAACCTTGGCCTGCATACGGAGATGTTTGTCCCCGGTCTACTCCATCTAATTGAGCTGGGGGTTATCAACAACTCCATGAAGAAGAATGATGTTGGAAAGTCCATTGCAACTTTTATGATTGGACACGAAGAATTGTACCGTTTTGTGGACAACAACCCTGTTCTGCAAATGCGAGATGTGTCATACACCAACGATCCTCGCATTGTGGCACAAAATCCCAAAGCTACCTGTATAAATTCGGCAATAGAGATAGACCTGACAGGTCAAATTTGTGCCGACTCGATAGGGACAAAGCATCATTCGGGCGTGGGCGGGCAAATGGATTTTATGACCGGAGCAGCATGGAGTGATGGAGGCAAGCCCATTATCGCCATGAGATCTACATCAAAAGACGGAGTCAGCAAAATATCGCCTACAATAAATATAGGAGGAGGAATAACAACGACTAGAGCCAATGTTCATTGGATAGTTACTGAGTATGGAGCAGTAAATCTTTTCGGGAGAACCATGCAGCAACGTGCAAAATTACTCACTTCGATAGCTCATCCCGACCACAGGGAAAGCCTTGAGAGAGCAGCTTTTGAGAGATTTGGTGAACATTATCTGAATATAAAAGTTTAATATAAGAACAAATTAGTTTATAAGTAAATTTAAAATTATGTCTGAAAAAGTTTTTGACAAAGTAAAACCCGGAGTTATTACGGGTCGTGATTTACAAGAGGTATTTCGCATCGCAAACGAAAACGACTTTGCGATACCTGCCGTAAATGTAGTAGGTACCGATTCTATCAATGCAGTAATCGAGGCTGCCAAAGTGGTTAACTCTCCTGTTATCATACAACTATCCAACGGCGGAGCTCAGTTCTATGCCGGCAAAGGGTTGAAATTAGAAGGTCAAGGCACGCAAGTACTTGGTGCTATTTCTGCAGCAAAGCACGTACACACTGTAGCCGAAGCTTATGGTGTGGCTGTAATTCTTCACACTGACCATGCAGCAAAGAAGTTGCTTCCTTGGATTGACGGACTTCTTGACGCTAGCGAAAAGCACTATAAAGAAACCGGCAAACCACTTTTCTCGTCGCACATGCTAGACCTTTCGGAAGAGCCTCTAAAAGAGAACATTGAGATATGCAAGCAGTATCTTACTCGCATGGCAAAAATCGATATGACCCTCGAAATAGAGCTTGGAATCACCGGTGGAGAGGAAGACGGCGTAGACAATTCTCATGTTGACAATTCTATGCTTTATACTCAACCTGAGGAAGTTTGCTATGCATACGAGGAGTTGATGAAGATTTCTCCAAACTTCACTATTGCAGCATCATTCGGCAACGTGCATGGTGTTTACAAGCCGGGTAATGTGGTGCTTAAGCCTACTATTTTGAGAGATTCACAGGCATATATCAAAGAAAAACTTGGCACAGGCGACCTTCCTGTAAACTTTGTATTCCACGGCGGCTCGGGTTCTTCTCAAAAGGACATCAGAGAGTCTATAGAGTATGGAGTTATCAAAATGAATATCGACACCGACACTCAGTGGGCAATGTGGGACGGCATACGCAAGTACGAAGCTGCAAACCGTGACTTTCTACAGGCACAAATCGGCAACCCCGAAGGAGCCGACAAGCCAAACAAGAAATTCTACGATCCTCGTGTGTGGCTTAGAAAAGGTGAAGAATCAATGATTGAGAGGCTTAAAGTAGCCTTCAACGATTTGAATTGTATCGACAGAAGCTAGTTGGTGCAGTAGTACACGAAACTATAATAAAAATAAGGGCAGACCTGCGTGTCTGCCCTTATTTTTTTTGCAGTATAGCTACCAATTTTAAAAGACCTCGGATAGTTATTAGTAAGGGCAGACCTGCGTGTCTGCCCTTATTTTTTTTTGCAGTATAGCTACCAATTTTAAAAAACCTCGGATAGTTATTAGCAGGGGCAGACCTGCGTGTCTGCCCTGCTATTAAAATCGGCTATTTTCATCGTAAAATCGTAACATCACAGCATCGTAACATTATTCTTTCGTAATTTCTATTGTCAGATTTGCGGTTTTACCTGCTCCTGCACACTGATCATCCGGACCGGTAACATAAGGTATTGTTATAGTTACCTTGTCCAGAGTGTCATCTTCTCCTATCGCCGCAACCCAGAAGGCATTGGCATCAAATACACCATTGACAATGAAATCATCCGGATCGATACTCAGCCCTGCCGGAGAGCTTACATCCCCCCAGCTTCCGCCTTGGCACACGTATGGCATCAGATTATTTATATTGTAACCACCATCTTTTAAACTTTCCGCACATACTCTGATAGTTTTACTCTCAAATACAGCAGTACTTCCGTTGCTCACAGCATTGACATATATTCTAGCAAGATTAGAACCGGTGCAGAAACCAGGTTTCTCGTAGTAGTAATTCAATATTGTGGTGTTGTCTTTTTTCAGATTGTCTGTTGAGAAAACCCTCGGATCATCAACAAGATTACCTTTTGCATCAAGCACTTTGTAGGCTCCTATTTCTGCATACGGTAAGTATTCCAACAGATTTATAGTGTAGCTTTCTTCATTAGACAGACACACCTCCATTGCTAAATCTGCCATTTTATGAGGAAGACAATCTGTGGTGATTATTATCCATGCACTATCTACACACGAGCTGTTTGCAGTGATGTAATACTTAATAGAGTCTTTGCCTACAAAGCCTAACAATGGCGTATACAACACACTGTCCTTGTCATCTAGCTCTGCACTACCTCCATGATTCGGTTGTCTGATGCTGTCAAGCTCAACAAGAGGTCTATAATGAATGCTATCCAAAGGGTAAACCCTGACAGGTTTGCCGTCGGAGATAGTAGCATAAAAGTTCTTTGCCACTCCACTAGGTATAATTGTTATGGCTACAACACCAGAAGTATCCGCATCACAAACACCGCTTTTAACTATGGCTTTATACTGATATTCAACAGATGCATTCGACGTATTATCCAAATTTGCAGTGATATAATTTTCCAGCCCTTTACCATCAGGACTTGCTGTTTCCCAGCTTGTTCCTCCGTCTGTTGACACTATCCATTTATCAATATCTCCAACATAGTCTGTCAGTTCAAGGGTAGCTGTATTGCCGGCACAAACAATTGAACTTTTAGTACTTGCTAGTCCGCTATTAGTTGTGGGCGACACCCTTACCAACAGCTCATCAGTTGTATCGGCAGGACAACTACCCTCACCGTCACCACCACTTTGCACAATGGCTCTATACTTGTAGGTCTGCTGTGCTGTGCCGCTATTGGCGAGCTCATCAGCCGGAATATCTAAGTTACTGCCGTCTTTAGTGCCTGCTGCCGATACCCATTCTGTACCATTGAATTTCTGCCAAGTAACAGTTCCGACAGATCCCGTCAGGCGCAAACTAGTAGGCTGTCCTGCGCATATAAGCGTATCCATCGGACTCGCCGTACCCAACTTGGTGCTTGGCCATACTCCAACAATATACTCATCGGTGTTTAAAGCTTCACATTCGCCACTTTTCACCACCGCCCTAACGGAATAATAAACACGTTTGTCGGTTTCAGTAAGTTTATTTGTAAGAATATATGCCGGTACAGTAGCAGTATCCTTACCCTCGCTTCTTGGCACAGTGGTCCAGTAAGTAGTCGAGAACTCTTTATACTGCCATTTCTCTACAGTTCCGGTATGACCCTCTACAAAAAAGGCTATATCCATACCTTCATTACACACCGTTGAGGCAGATGGAGATTTAACTATTCCGGCATTTGTTCTGGGATTTACCACCACATCAGCTGTCGAACTTCTTTCCTCTCCACAATCTCCTTCGCCGGTTCCAATAACAGCTCTAAACGTATATCTTTCGTTATCGCCGGTTACAGTCGACTTATTAACCAAAATAGTCGATGGTATGGTAATCCTTGTAAGACCTTCGCTACTTTCCACCTTCTTCCATTTTAGGAGACTGTTGTCATACACTTCCCATCTATCAACTAGTCCTATATGAGCATTCAATGACAGGACGACATCTTCGCCGTCGCAAACACTTGACTCAAAAGGAGAAGCTGTTCCCCCCACATTGTTAGGCATTACCTTTACGTCGACGGTGTCGCTATACACTATATCAGTGCATAAACCGCTCGACACTTTAGCTCTTACCTTGTAAGTTTTATCACCTATAGGCTCAGTGGCGGCGCTCAAATCATCGCTTGTCAATTGTATTCTGCTTTTGCCTTCACTAGATGTTATTTTACTCCAATCCCAGCCCATTCCATATCCTTTGTCTAAATACAGCTCCCAATACTCAATGTTTCCTACATTGTTAGTAATAGTAAAATCTACGGATTCGCCATTACATATCACATAGTCGCTGGCAGTAATCTGTCCGCCTTTTGTCTCGGGGTCAACAGCTATTTCTATTGGAGCAGAATATTTCTCTGAGCATACGCCATTATATACACGGACTCTAAATTTGTATATCTTTTGTGTGGTTCCGGTGTTTTCGAGTGGACTTGTCGAAGCCACATTTGTGTTCCCTACGGGGCCATCTACCCAACCACTACCTAAGTCCATTTCCCAGTCTATCGTACCTCGGAAGCCCTTAAGCTCAAGATACACTCGTTTGCCGGAGCAGACTGTAGTTTTTGAGGCTTCAATTCTTCCCGGTATCGCCTCAAAATCGACCTTTATCACCTGCGTGCTTGTTGTATCAGCCTTGCAATCGCCACTTTGCACTATTGCTCTAAACTCATATTCTTTCTGCTCGTTTGTTGAATTCTTGAGGTCTTCAGTATCAATCTTAAATTTGGCTGTATCTATCGACCCTGTTGCCGGCTTCCAGTTTGCATCGACAAGCTTCTCCCAACGAATTGTTCCTACGCTTCCGCTTAGGCTCAAAACGGCAGTTTGTCCCACACACAACAATTCTTTGCTGGCACTAATTGTCCCTGCCTTAGAATATGGCAATACTACGACACTAGCCAGCTCCGAGTATGTTACTCCGCACCTATTGTCATCGGGATCCGGACCGGGAGTTGTTACGGCACGAACCATATAAGTTATGGCTTCTGAGGTGTTATTAATCAGCATATCCGATGTAATCGTTAGGTTGTCTGTAGTATTTTCGATTTCCATCCAGGTGCTACCACCGTCGTTAGAATACTCCCAACGAGCAATAGATCCGGCATAATCAACGACAGTTCTCGTAAATTCTTCTCCACTACAGACAGTATCCATGTGGGGAGTGATTTCTCCTCCATCAGGAGAGGGATACACGTCTATTCTCACAGTGTCAGAATAAAGTTCTTCGCAGACACCATTCTTAACAAGAACGCGATAGAAGAAAGATTTAGTTGTAGAGCCCGGGTTGTGTAGCGACCTTGCTATAAGCGAGTCTGTTTGGGTAGAATATTCTGAGATTATCCACGGCGCCGTATCCGGGTTGTCTTCTGCAACCTCCCATCTCAACACGTTACCCTCATAACTGCTTAGTTTTATCTTTGCAGCATCGTTGTTACACACGCCACTTTTGTCTGACCTCAGCTGACCACCTTTTGTTGGGTTGAACACACGAACCAATATTGTGTCCATCTCTATTTCGGCACACACACCATCTTCGTCCAAGTTGTTTCGTGCTTTGAAGTAGTAGAGTGCACTATAAGCAGAGGCAGGAAGTTCATAGTCAAGAGGGTTGCCACTACCTTCAGCCTCGTCTACTTTTGTTTCGCTGTTGTCTGGGTTTATCTGCCAAAGAGTATATGTAATTCCCACTTGGCTACTATTAGTTTCTATCCTTGCACCTTCGCCGACACAGGTCAGCACCGAGTCTTTGGTAAATAGTACAGTCCTGTCTATAGCAGCCGACAGAGAACCGCCGTCGACTATCCCGTCAGTGCCAACGGCATTATTGTTTTCATCGCCACCAGACGAGCCGTCGCCCCAACCATTGCTAATTAGGTTTGCATGAGCGTCTGCGCCAACACAATATTGGCTGGCACCGCCATGAAACTTCACGTTTGTTTTTGCGTTTCCGTCTTCCAGTTGTCTGTTCCAACCTATCAGTAGCGAGTCGTAGTTTGGCACTGATAGTTTTGCATTTTCAAACATACCTTCGGCATTTTCGAGGCTGGCAATTTCCCATTTCCCGATATCTTGGTCAAATTTTGTTGCACCGTTAAACATGTTTGACATATCTTTTACATTACTGAAGTCAAGGTTGTCGAGATCTTGATTAAATGCAATAGCATCTTTAAACATCGAACTCATGTTTTTAACACTATCAACATTCCAATTAGATATATCTAGGTCGAAAATAGAAGCCCCTTCAAACATCGAGCTCATGTTTACGACACTATCAACGTCCCAAGTTTTCATATTTTCGTCGCCTTTAAGCGTCGAGCATCCTTCAAACATTCCTTCCAAAGACCTCACACTATCTAGTATAGGCTTATCCTTTGTTCCAATATCCAGATTGCTACCTCCTGCAAATGTTCGTTCCATAGACTCCCATAACACTGTACCCCATTGTGTTACGGAGTCAAGTTGCTGAGAATTGGTTGTAGCTGTTCCATCGGTCGCATTGTCTACAATTTTAAATTCTGGGAAGCCTGTTTCTAGCACTCCGTCTCCATCAAGGTCAATATTTGCCAATACTTTTACTTGGTATGTGCCGGCGTTCTCAAAAGTGTGTGACACATCTAGCCCCGGCGATTTATAATCGATAGCGACGCCATCGCCCCAACTAACTGAGAAAGTATAAAATTTATCGGGATTCGGGAATAGATTTACAGTGCCTCCGGCAGGTACAGTCCACTTCATAATAAAAGGTTCTCGGTCTGTACAAGGGCGAGCATAGCAAGGCTCTGAGTAACTGGGTTCGCATTCTTCGTCCCAGACATACGCTCTTATGTAAACTTGCTCTGTCAGATCCTTAAACAAGAATGTGTCGGCAGTACTTGCCACTTCCGTAATGCCGGTTCTAAACTCAGGGTCGCTAGTGTACTCCCATTTCAAGACTTTGCCTTCGTAGTCAACAAGTCTAATTACATACTGGTTTTCGCCTGGGAAGAATCCGATATATGAAGGTTCTATTTTGCCGACCTTAGTAAGAGGTCCACCATCGACAATACCCGTTGTCGGGTCTGTATGGTCGAGAGCGTTCCCCCCTAACACACCGTCGCCCCAACCGTTGAGGATAAGTTGATCGCGGTTTGGCTCTGCACGACAATATCTACTTGCACCACCATGAAACTTAACCAAGTTGTTTTCTGTTTGCTCCTCCCATCCAATTAGCAGGTTGTCGTAGATAGGTGTTGGCAGCGAGTCGCCATAGAAAATACTATCGGCATTTGTTAGTTTTTTAATATCCCATTCGCTGATGTCTTGTTTAAATTCGGGAGCGTCTTTAAAGAGCTTGCTCATATCGGTAACGGTAGAAGTATTCCATTCGCCTATGACCTCGTTGGCAACAAGGCTTGAACATCCGTCGAACATTGATTTCATTGTTTTCACACTGTCTAGATCGGGCGTATCTTTAGCGATTAGGTCTAAATTTTTACAGCCGATAAATGCGTTTTCCATTGTAATCCAGTTTGGCGATCCCCACTGTCTAACAGATACAATACGGTCTTGAGTTACTGCATCGGCCTTGCTGAAGTCTATTCTTGGAAATCCGGTTTCGTATATTCCATCTGGTTGCGGACCGTAAGGCCAGAGCGTCGATTTGGGTAGCTCGTCTCGAGCAGGCACTATTCTGACAGTATATTTACCGGGCTTTGCGTATGTGTGTGAGTATGTAAGACCTTTTTGGTTGTTTCCAACACGCACGTAATTATTTTCGAACCCTACGTCACCCCAACAGATATAGAAATCGTATTTTGCGGTATCTTCGGTTGGTATCGTAATAGTGGTATTTGGCTCGGTAATCAGCCACTGAGTGTGAAAGTGCTGGTCTAACGGAGGCAGGTTGATTGTGAATAGGGTTTTGTTTTCGAATAATAATGCGCTGTCTGTTGGCAGCTCAACTTTACCTAATTCTGCACCAAAAGCTCCCTCGCCGTCATAGTCTATCAGCTCTACCATCTTCAGGGTGTCCACCATATCGTCGGCACTCGGAGTATATACAGCAGTAGCACGCCTAAACGACATTTTTATGACAATATTGTCGTCAGTCATCGTCCTTGAAGTATTGACTGATTGCGCAAAACCATCATCTTCGTATTCCATTATTGCAGCGAAACTTCCCCCAACAATAAAGTCTTGTTTAGAGGTAACTGTAAGGGAAATAATATCGGTACCTCCATTGACATTTTGATTTATTCCATATCCTCCCACACCGTCACTAGACCAATCACCATCCGGACGTTTTAAATTATATGCGACGTCGTTTTCTCTTTTGTTGGCAAGCATGTGGTTGAATGCCGTATTGAAAGAGCCGTCGTAATTTAGCACCAACAAGCCACCTTCATAATAATTGTCCATATTTGTGGTGGTAGGGCGAAATGCTTCGTGCAAACCAATAAACATTTTTCCTTTGAGGAATGCCACGCCGTCTATTGCCCAAGTATTCAAAAACCCTCCCAATGCATTGGCATCGCCATAACTTGTCAGCCCACCTAATTTAAAATCGGTTGCAGGCGTATTTTCCATACGTCCTGTGCTTGCATTTAAGCGCATGGCATTTATACCACCGCCAGTACATTGCCACCCAATGTTAACAGGCAAATCTGCTGACTCTGGATATGTTTTAACGTAGTTTGGAGTACCACGCCCTGTTACTAGTACACCTCCGGGACTTACTAGCCCCCCAGCATCTTGCACACCTTGTGTAGGTAGCGGTGTGATTCCCATAATCCCCGTAGCTCCTTCCGCATTTCCCGGTCCGTGCTTATAGTCGTATAAGTCAAGAGAGCTGTCGCCGTTTACGTCGTTGGCAGGCTGTCCGGTAGTTCTATCCATTATGTATACACGCGAGCCGGCATAATACCACTTAGAGTCTGTTGTGTTGTAGAAATTAAGGCCTGGAGAAGTTCCCCACCAGAACTTACCCGGAATAGCTGGGTCGAAGGTCATGGTCAGACCATTCCTAGACCCAAATATATTAACGCCATTTGCGGGTATATATCCGTCGTTAAATTCTTTTATGACATTTCCGTCTTTGTCAATTTTTGCCAACTTTCGGTGAGTTTCCCCACCCACAGTATTGAAAGCTCCGGTTATAATGATACTGCCATCGTCGGGATCGACCAATACGGGTCTTTTAGGCTTACCCCACCCGTCAACGGTAAGTCCAATACCGGCATCGGCAGTGACCACAGTATTGTTTTTTGTAAGGTTGTTCATAAAGTCAGTATCTACAACAAAACTTTTAGACGTAGTATCCCATTTAAATTTTATAATATAGTCATAGTATGGGTTTCCACTATAGTTATCGAAACGTCCTACAGCGATAAGTCCACCATCGGCAGTTTCGTCTACCCATCGCACCTCGTGGTTAAACCTTTTAGAGGTGTTGCCTTGAACATAATCGCCAAATCCCTGCAAAAACTGACCGTCGTGGTCAGTAATAACAAAGTTATCGTGCCCTCCTTGCCATGCAGTAGGGGATACTCCATCTATTTCTTCATAGTTTTGGAAACCTCCGGCAATCACAAACTTACCTTCATTTTCGGCATATCCACCCTTTCCGGTAAGCTCTAATACACAATACACACCGTAGGAATCTTCGAGGTTGTGTCCTGCAGCCAGAGTTGCATTTCTTTTGCCTACTATACCCCAGTCAGAGTCTAGGTAGTCCCTTGCCTTTTTGGGGTCGTATACCATCAAGATAGTATCTCCTGTGTTCAGCCGCACTTTTACATAAGTGCCTATACCCAACCACTCGGTAAACTTTGCCTCCAAGTAAATATCTTCGTCAGTGTAGTATATACCGGGATAACTACTCGATGAAAATTTCTCAAAATCAGGGGGACCGGCAAAGACACCTTGCGCATGAACACTATCAGAAAGCCCTAGCACTAACAGTGTAAACAAAACAAATGTATAAATTTTACTCATAACAGTAATCTTTTAGTTACATACAAAACATACTATAAGCATACAATTTTAAATAAGCAGCTACATACAATACTGCCCTAAAAACAAACATAACAAATGAGCAACTACTTATAAATCTGCTCAATAATCAAAAAAAAAATCGCATAATCTACATACAAGTCTTCTGTGTGTGTGTAAACAAAAAAGCTCATATCATACTTACTCCTAAATTCCATGCGAAGATATGCAAACTTTTCTCTCAAAAGCAAGAATATTGACGTTTTTTTTTAAAAAAATATAAGTTATGACAATCGTTCCTTTATCCTTATCACGCCAAAAGCCACACATCATGCTAGATTGCAACACTTTACCCCACCCATAAGCAGGATGTATCACAGCAACTAAAAAATGTCAGATCAAAAGACATTTGTAAGCATAATTACTTTTTTTTCTGACAAAGGACTTTCTTGATGTCAGTTTAGTAAAAAAAAAATATATAACTTTGTGTAGTGCAGAACACGGACAAAGCAAATGTAACTTTTTTGGGCTAGCGATGTATTGTATATCAGAGATAATATTACAAACACTAAAACACTTTTGTTATGGACATCAATCACACTTACAAACTTGCCGGGCTAATTCCGATTTTCTTTATTATGTCTTGCAGCGGTATCCGGAATCTGTCTGACTACGACAGTAGTACTGCCAAGCGCATAGAACAGACAGCCGAGAAGATAGACAAGCTTTACCTGTCAATAACAGAGCTGACAGAACAAGGCGACAAAGATCGCAGCTACGACAAATATGCCAAGAGCTACTTGGCAGTAGAAGTTGACATCCGAGCCATTGTATTCAAGCTGTCGAGCCAATACACACAAGGTGCCGAAGATGGAGCACAATCCGTGCTAAGTTATTGGCAAGACTGCAAGCAGCTCCACAATGACGAAGACGCAAATATCAGTGATGCCCAGCTAAATATCTGCCATCGCCAGAGCATTTCGCTTTTGAAAGCATTGCATTTTTCGGAGACCTCAAAGGAATAAGCTCTTGCAACACAGAATTTAGTCGCAGGCACTATCTTCAGCCTGACTAAAATAATATACCGACAGTAAAAAGAAACAATAATATTGTATAATATGACTACTGACACCATAAGTGATATTTTAGCAGAGATGGCTTCAAATCTTGAGAAGAATCTGTCAAAAAGCGATTTTAAACGCATAGGTCCCTATGCCGAGGAAATAGCTAGCCGCCATTCGAGCAGACTAGCATGGCTAGAGAGCATGGCAAAGAACGAGAAAATAGAGAAGCACCAGTATGAGCGCGCACTGTTAGCAGAGCGCGATATATACCAGATAGAGCTAGAAAGCCTTGCCAAACTATCGAAATACAAGGCAAAGAAGATAGCTCGTATAATGAGCGATACGCTTCGCTCTTCGATATTTGGCGCGGTAGACATACTGTTATAGGACAAACCACAGATTCTATGGCAAGGCTAGTGGTTCTCCAGCACTAAGTCTGTCGTAGAGGTGACGGTTTATATTTTTGATACCCGTTAGTTCATGCAAATGCAATAAAAAAGGCATACCCATCGGGGTATGCCTTTTTTATACATCGCACAATATTTATCAGAAGCAATATTGCAGCCCGACACCTATACGAAAGAAGCCGTTATCGACAAATGTGTACTTTATTTCAGGATTAACAACAAAGTCACCCAGCGCCCAGTTTGCTCCAACGCCCACGTTGACACCAAGATCACTTTCGGAAGTTGAGGCTGTTGTTCCACCCGATATTATCGGCTTTGTCTCCAGGTTAAACCAAACGGCACTAAGACCGGCAGCTCCGTAAAATTTCCATGCATTAGCCTGAGCAAAGCTAAAACGAGCATCCAAGTCAAGGATGTTACTGTTCCATTCTGCAACAGGGCTATCGTCACCAAAAAAATGATCAAATCCTAAAGCAACTTCCCAAACATCGTTAAATGAGTAAATAACATCACCGCCGATGCCAAAGTTTAAATCATCGCTACCATACCCTAGACTAACACCGGCACGCAGTTTTTTCTCTTGTGCTGATGTATACCCAAGACCTACAAACATAACAACTACTAGTAAAAATAAATTCTTCATGTTTTTCATACTTTAATTATTTATAGAATTTCGACAAAGTTAGGACTTATCGACAATCCAAGTCGATTTTTAACTATTTTTAATTATGTATATGCTATGTTATCAATGCTGCACAAAGCTCTTAGCACTCCAGAATCTTGCAAAACTCGTCTTTAAGATCATCAACAACTTCCGTCAAGCGGATTGTCGTGTCAAGTTCTTTTTGCATAGATGTTACGCCGCTACTACTAAACCCGCAAGGGTTAATATGCTGAAAATATGTATTGTCTGTATTGACATTAAGTGCCAATCCGTGCATTGTTATTCCTCTGCTCACTTTGACTCCTATGGCGCAAATTTTGCGTTCCTTAGTTGGGATTCCTACATCGAGCCATACACCTGTTGCATTCACCTTCCGTGTAGCAACAATAGAGTATTTAGCAAGTAGGCTAATCACTGATTCTTCGATAAAATCCACATATGCCTTAACCCCCATACCAAAGAACTCAAGATCTATAATCGGATAGCAGACTATCTGACCGGGTCCGTGATATGTGATGTCTCCTCCTCTATCAATTCTATACAGCTCTGCTCCGACCTGTTTTAAAAAATCTTCTTGAACTAGTAGGTTTTGCTCGTTTCCTCGTTTTCCGAGAGTGTACACATGCGGATGCTCTACGAATATTATTTCGTGCTCACTCGTCGGCGTGCTTGTTTGCAGTTTAATAGATTTAATTCGGTCGTGTACCATCTGCTGATAGTCCCAGGTCTCTTTGTAGCCACAGAGTCCTTTATCTTTAAAGTTTAGTTTCATGTGTTTATATTTTGTTTTTAATTGCTACATGTATCTCGCCAATATAATCATTCTCATGTGTGAGAACTCTTCTCATGGCTCGTTTCATCTGTTTATAATTTTATAGGTCTTAGTGCCTAGATGTTAAACATCATGTAATTAACACCATGCGTCATACATTCTAAGCTGTACGCCGAGAAGATTGTTCTATTACCTAATGGACACATCAGCAAATTATCACATTATTATTGGCTGATTGTCTAACATCTAACTACTAATATCTATTGTCTTTCCTTTATAATCATCCTTCTAAGAGTTACCTCTAAATGGGTATATCAAGTGCAATGCCTCATGCATTTACGTGTTCTTCTGCACGATACGAAGAGCGCACCAAGGGGCTACTCTCTACAAAAGAGAAACCTAATGACAGTCCAAACTCTTTTAGCTCAGCAAAGACATCAGGGTGCACATACTCTACCACCGGCATATGCTTTGCCGAGGGAGCAAGGTACTGACCAATAGTTACAACTTTACAGCCCGAGTTGCGCATGTCGTGAAGCGTTTCCTCAACTTCGCTTATTGTCTCGCCTAAACCTAGCATAAGTCCGGATTTTGAGACGACATGATTATTGGATATGGTGCGTAGCACTTTCAAACTTTTGTCGTATTTGGCAACACTGCGAATGCTAGAGGTCAATCTACGCACAGTCTCCATATTATGCGACACGACATCGGCACCACTGTTCACTACCTTCTCGATAAGTGTCTGATCGCCCTGAAAATCCGGTATCAAGACTTCTATCTTGAGCAGAGGATTGTCAGCTTTTGCCTGCCTGACAACATTCACCCACGCCTGAGCACCAAAATCCGGGAGGTCGTCTCTGTCTACCGAAGTTATAACACAATGCTTAAGATTCATCTTTTTTATTGACTCGGCAATGCGATAGGGCTCGTTCTCATCAATGGGTCTGGGCTTACCCGTCTTTACGGCACAAAACTTACAACTGCGAGTGCATATATCACCTAAAATCATGAAAGTTGCCGTCCCCCGATTCCAACACTCGCCGATATTGGGACAGTTACCACTAGCACAAATAGTATGCAGATTGTTGTGTGCCACGACGTTCTTCACCTTTGAATATTTCTCACCACGGGGCAACTCCATCTTCATCCACTTGGGCAAGCGATTGGTTTTAGCCATTATTCCTGTTTTTAGTATTACTAAATAAAGATACAAAGATACATTTTTCGACGTCGAGATGTAAATTATAAATCAATAATTCTGTAAACGCCTAAAGCAAAAACCAAATGATAAGTGCTCGTTTCTTTAAATACTGTTATCTTTGCACCTCATTTTATAAAAACAAGTAATGATTACAGTTTCAAATCTCTCAATACAGTTTGGTAAAAAGCCTTTATTTCAGAATGTTAACTTGCAATTCACCTCCGGCAACTGCTACGGTGTAATCGGAGCAAACGGCGCAGGGAAGTCTACATTTCTACGAATATTATCGGGCGACCTCGCTCCCACGTCTGGGCAGGTGTCTCTCGGCAGTGGCGAACGCCTGTCGGTGTTGAAGCAAGACCACTTTGAGTTTGACCAGTTTTCTGTCCTCGATACTGTTCTTGTGGGACACAAGGAGCTATGGGACTTAATGAAGAAGAAAGAAGATATATATGCCAAACCTGATTTTAGCGAAGAAGACGGCCTGCTGGCAGCAAAACTTGAAGACAAATTTGCAGAGATGGACGGATGGAACGCCGAAAGTGATGCTGCAATATTGCTTAGCGGATTGGGGATAAAAGAAGGTCTACACCACAAAAAGATGGAAGAACTGAGCGGAAAGGAGAAAGTGAGAGTGTTGCTGGCACAAGCACTGTTTGGCAAGCCCGACAATCTACTGCTCGATGAGCCTACCAACGACCTTGACTTAGAGACTGTAAGTTGGCTTGAAGACTATCTAGCAAATGTAGAAAGTACAGTGCTGATAGTTTCGCACGACAGGCACTTCCTCGATGCTGTGTCAAACAGTGTGATAGACATAGACTTCGGCAAGATAAAACTATTCTCCGGCAATTACTCGTTTTGGTATCAATCTAGTCAACTAGCTTTAAGACAACAAAGTGCCCAGAACAAAAAGGCAGAGGAGAAGAAAAAAGAACTTATGGAATTTATCGCCCGATTCAGCGCAAATGTGGCAAAGTCCAAACAGACTACCAGCCGCAAGAAGATGCTTGAGAAGCTTAATATCGAGGATATTGAACCATCAACACGCCGCTATCCGGGAATAATATTTACCCCCGAAAGAGAGCCCGGCAATCAGATTCTGAGCGTTGAGAACCTAAAAGCATCTATCGAAGACGAGGTCTTATTCGACAATGTAACTTTCAATATAGAAAAGGGCGAAAAGGTGGTATTTATATCCCACGACCACAGGGCAATGACCGCACTATTCGAGATTGTCAACAGCAGTAGAGATGCCGACTCTGGCACTTTCTCTTGGGGGCAGACAATTACCCACTCCTACCTACCTTTGGATAATTCGGAATATTTCGAGGACTGCAAACTAAACCTGTTCGACTGGCTGGCTCAATTTTCAAACGACACCAGCGAGATTTATTTGCGTGGCTTTCTTGGCAAAATGCTCTTTTCGGGCGATGACACCGACAAGCAGGCACAAGTGCTGTCTGGAGGCGAGAAAATGAGGTGTATGATTGCCAAAATGATGATGACTAATGCCAACACGCTGATGCTTGACACTCCTACCAACCACCTTGACCTTGAGACCATTCAGGCGTTTAACAATACACTTACAAATTTTAAGGGCGTTGTATTGCTGGCATCGCACGATCACGAGTTTATCCAGTCGGTCTGTAATAGAGTTATCGAGCTTACTCCAAAAGGTACAATCGACAAGCTGATGAGCTATGACGACTATATCAGCGACGAAAAAATAAAAGCACAAAGAGCCGAGATGTACTCCTAATATATTTATCACAGAAGTATTTCTTTAAGACATTTCGCGCTAGACTTATGCCTTTCAGGCATTTTCAAGGCACAAAAAACTTTTCTTGTGCCTTGAATTATATCAATTCTTATAGAGATTTTGCCAAGGTTATGGTTTAATATCGACAAAGACAGTTTCCAATCCTTTCGCTTTGACTGACACGACATTCTCCCTGCCGTTCTTTTTCAGCTGCACTCTGGCTCTGCCGTTGTACACCTGCACTTTCTTTGATGCTGTGGAAGTTCCTTTGTTTACAATTAGGTAGCCGTCGCCGATAGAGGCAAACTCAACATATTTTCTCGACTCTAAGCACACAATGCCCTTTTCGTCCTGTAGTTCTACCTCAATCCATGCCGATTCTGCATTTTCGCTTATCACTCTTGCTTTGATTTGGGCTTCCTCCCCAAATGGGCGAGTTTCGTAGTCGAAAGTAATTTTATCTTCGATTACTCCTTTAGAGCCTTTCGCAACAGCTCGGGCTTCCACCACATTTTCACCTTGTTGCAGTTTTGTATTCCAGCGTAGTCCTGCAGCGGGAAAGTCTTGGGAGTTACGTTTTTTCACTCCTAGGCTCTTGCCGTTTAGAAACAGCTCTACCTCAGTACAATTAGAATAAACCTTTATAATTTTCTGCTCGTCAGCCTTGCCCCATCGAGTTTCCCACGAGTGCCCGTAGATATGCACCATCGGCTCTTCTGTCCAGTATGATTTAAAAACGTAAAACGACTCCTTCGGGGTTAAATCACGCTCTACAACTCCTTTTTGGTTCATGTATGGCACTGGGTTTTCGGGACGTACCGGAGTGGAAAAATCCTTAAACGGCCAATATGCAGCTCCCGTCAGCCACGGCATTGTTTCTTGCTCTTTCAAGTGCCAGTCTACGAGGTCGCAGATGTACGACTCGCTCCAATCGCCGTCTTTTGATGCTCTTGCGATGCCGCCATACATAGAGGCATCGCCGGCTCTTTCGTCGGCCTTGTCTCCACCTTTTATTTCATCAAGTCCTTCGTAGGAGTTTTCGGCATGACGCCCTGCATGACTATCGCCACCCCACTCAACATGCAAGAAGTGTTTTACCTTTTGCATTTCTTCGTAAGACACTTTTTTATAGTCGGTATATAGACCTCTATACCAACCTGCCCAAATAGATGGCGAATATACATCGACAACATCTTTACAAAAGCCGCAACGACGGATGCAGGTCAGCCTAGTATCGTCCAGTTCGTGCGAAAGATTATGAAGCTCGCTCATAAAAGAACGGATTTTCTCTTTGTCAAAATCGGGGAAATCATTTGGCCAGTCGTTTTCGTTGCCTAGTCCCCACAGTATCACTGACGGATGATTGCGGTGCTGAGTAATCATATTGGTGAGCATGCGTTTGGCTTGTGCCTTCGACACATCTCCGCCTAATCCTCCACGACACCAAGGAATTTCTTCCCAAACAAGTATTCCCAGCTTATCGCACTGCTCTAAAACTATACGTGATTGCTGATAATGCCCTAAGCGAATGAAATTCACACCCATAGACTTCATCAACTTCATTTCTTCGACAATCATTTTTTCCGTCATTGCCTGCCCAACACCGGCGTGGTCTTCGTGTCTGTGTGTTCCTCTCAGCAATAATCTCTCGCCGTTGAGGTAAAATGGACCTTTCTCCTCAAACTCAAAATGCCTAAAACCAAAAAACTCTTTTACAGTCGTTTCTCCCTCCGATGAGGATATTGTAAGCTCGCAAGCGTATAGATTTGGTGTTGAAGGAGACCATCGTTCAGGTTTTGGCACGCTAAGATTTAGTACTTCTTGCCTATCGAAACTGCTTATCGACTGCTTTTCGCTTCTGATAATCTTGCCCGATGGGTCAAATATCTTGATACTTAGCTCTGCATCAGACACATCAGAATAATTTGCAAAAGCTGTATTGATGCTTAACTCTCCGTTTTTTCCATTCTCATCTACCGTTGCATCAACTTGTACATTAGACAATGATAAAGCCGGAGTATAGACAAGGTTCAGATAACGGTAAATACCACCATAAATATTGAAATCTGATAAATCGGAAGGTATCATTTCAGTATCTCGTGTATTGTCGCAGCGTATGCTAAGAGGGATTTTACCGTCGAAGCGTTTGGCATCTTTAGAGTTAAGGAAGTCTGCCACTGCATTAGTAATATCGACGGTCCATTCGTCATAGCCACCAACATGACTGCCAACTTTTGTAGTAAAGATGTAGACTTCGGTTTTCTGTCCTGCTCCCTCGAAGTGCAGGATTGTTCGACCATTTTTGTAGGGATTGTCTATGTTCAGCGTAGTGCGGTACCAGCCCGGTCCTTGATAGTAGTTCACATAAGGGTCGACAGCATCTTCGGCATTGAAACAATGAGGCAGAGTAACTTTCTCCCAAAGTGGGACTGTCTCAGGATTTCCTTGTCTGAAAGGCCGTACAGCCTCCCACACAGAGCCTAAATCTTGTTTTAGGAACTCCCAACCCTCGTTCATCCGTTGTTTGTTTTGATAGTTTATTTGTGCAACACCACTGACCGCCAGGTTGATTAAAATGCAAAATAATATTGTTTTAGATAGACTCTTTGATACTTTCATGCTTGTTTTTTTTTAGTTTGCCAGATGCTGCACCGTAGCTTTATACAGGCATATAGGCTTTGTAGGTTTTTATTATTTGCTAAAGAGAATGCTTGCATATTTGCAAGAAAAGCAGTCTGTATTTAATTTAAAGACTGCTTTTGTTACATTCCATAATGCTTCGACAAATATGCTTACTTAAGTCCTCCCACCGAAACCTCAATAGGTTGGCTCAGCTTATCAGCTTCTGCCGACAGGTAGGCTTTAAACTCGTCAAGTTTCTTCCATTTAGGATTTTCCAGTCCCCACACAGATGCAAAATAGTGGCGTGCGGGCTTGTCGTTTGAAATCTTCTGAGCTACATAGTAAGTCTCCGAAACGGCAATACTGAAGTTCTTTTCAGGAACGGTTTTGATTCCCTCCTTGAAGTAGTTGATGTCCGACGAGCGAGCAATTTTTGTAACTTCGTCGGCTTTCAGCATAACTGCCATTCCAAGCTCGTCGCCTGCACCGTTTAGGGACTGTTTGTCGAGTGTTGCAATTGCCTGATAATCAGCATTTGCTTTAAACTCTACAGGCTCATTTTTCAGTTTACTGGTAACGATTCCTGTAACGAGTTGTTTCTCGCCACTAAAGCCCGATGCGGTAACATCCGATTGAAACCAGTATTTACCGGGATATATACTTATGCGTTCCACTGCCGACAATTTCTCGCTGCCAACTGTCCAGCCTTTGTAAATCAAGTCGAATACGGAGCGTACAGGACCTTCGGTAATCTTTTGATATTCGTAGGAATCTGTCGAGCCTAAGCGGTACAAGGAATCTTGCTCCAGCATTGCCAGTCCACCCGAACCGAGCGAGCTTCCGCAGTGCAGTACATCCATTCCCCAGTCTGCCAACTTGTGATAGTCGCCAAGTTCGGGAGTATGTATTTTATCCAGCACCATTCCGGGCTTCAATTTGCCGTATAGGTCTTTCACATTACGGCAGTCGAAATACACACGGAACCCCATTTTGTCGTTTTCCCACGCAACGCTTTCGCCTTGTGCGATAATTTTGAAAGGCTCATTGGCAGGGGGTGCAGAGTAGTGGTCAACTTCCTTGAAAGTGTGGTCTCCCTGATTTATTCCCAGACGAAGGTTAGTGCGTTTCTCAAAGCTAGGGTAGTCGCCGTTTGCAACGAACACCACTGTCAGAGTTTTTTCCTCATTTGCCTGAAAGTCAACAACAAATGCCAACTCGTCCCATTTGCCGTCGCCGTCCATATCGTCAACTTGCGATGCAAGCACCTCTTTGCCTTGCCTAACAGTAGGCAGAAAATCTTCCGATTGTTCTCCTCCCAGCTGCGAGCGTTTTACCACTATTACCTCATCGGTGCGAGCCTTGTCGCTAGGGTTCTTCACGCTTATCTGCGTGTCGCTCTGTTGGCATGCTCCGAATATGGATGCTGCAAACAGACATATAGTTACGAGCAATATTTTATTCATTATAAATCGTTTTCACCTTTTACGTAACCAAAATTGGCAAGGATACCGCCGTCAACGTACAGGATGTGTCCGTTTACGAAATCGGCAGCTTTGGAAGCAAGGAAAATAGCTGCATTTCCTACATCCTCAGGCTCGCCCCAGCGCGCGGCAGGAGTGCGGGTCATTACCAAGTCGTTGAAAGGATGTCCGTTTTCACGAATTGGTCCAGTTTGTGAGGTTGCTATGTATCCCGGGCCAATGCCGTTGACCTGTATGTTGTATTTTGCCCACTCGCAGCACATATTGGCGGTCAGCAATTTCAATCCCCCTTTGGCAGAAGCGTAAGCCGACACGGAGTTACGACCGTAGACACTCATCATTGAACACATATTGATAATTTTGCCCGAACGTTTTTCAATCATCTTCGGAGCAACACGCTTTGCAACGATGAGAGGAGCAACAAGGTCAACATCAATCACTTGCTTGTAGTCGGCAATGGGCATATCCAATATAGGCATGCGTTTGATAATTCCTGCATTGTTAACCAATATATCGACACTTCCCACATTCTTCTCTATTTCCAAAATTCCGCGGTCAACGTCTTCTTCGCTTGTAACGTCGAATTTTACCGTGAACACGTCGATATTTTCCTTTTTATATTCTGCTTTGCACTGCTCCAACTTCTCGTCGGAAAGGTCGTTTACACATATCTTAGCCCCTGCTTTTCCTAATACCTTACTGATTGCCATTCCTATGCCGTGAGTTCCGCCTGTAACAAGAGCTACTTTTCCAGATAAATCGAATAAATCATTCATTATATTTAGTTTTTTAATTGATTAACGTAATTCTGTGGGTTGAATAATATCCATGTCGGTATAGTCGAGGTTTTCGCCTGCCATTCCCCAAATAAATATGTAGTTGCTTGTTCCTGCTGCCGAGTGTATCGACCATGCCGGAGAAATCACTGCCTGTTCATTTTTCAGCCAAATATGGCGGGTCTCTGAAGGCTCACCCATGAAGTGGCATACTGCCTGATTTTCGGGTACATCGAAATAGAAATACACCTCATTTCTGCGGCTGTGAGTATGTGCCGGCATGGTGTTCCAAACGCTTCCGGGTTTCAATTCCGTCATTCCCATTTGGAGCTGACAAGTTTCTACCACAGTGTTGATTAACAACTGATTGATATTCCTTTCGTTAGAAGTTTCCAAAGCTCCCATGTGCAGCACATTTGCATCCTTTAGAGTTACGTGCTTGGTAGGAAACGACTTGTGTGCAGGAGCAGAGTTGAAATAAAAATGAGCAGGCTTATTTGCATCTTTAGATTTGAAAATCACCTCCTTAGCACCACGACCGATATATAAAGCATCCTTGAAATCAAGCGTGTACTCTTGTCCGTCTACCGATACCACGCCTGTACTTCCCACGTTTATAATCCCCACCTCGCGGCGGTCGCAGAAATGTTCCGCCTTCAGAGCATCTACGGGTTCTAGTTTCAACTCCTTGCTCGCAGGAACAGCCCCGCCGGTAATAAAACGCTCAATATGCGAATATACCATGTGAATTTTATCGTTTTCCATTAGCTTTTCCACAAGAAACTCCTTACGGATTCTATCTGTATCATAG
>JBKECW010000055.1:0-23636 GCA_047975005.1 Bacteroidales bacterium
GGTCTTGGTATCAACGGATTCAATCCTGAGGTAGGAAGCGACGAAACAAACTTTGGTCTTGCTATCATTCCTGGATTTCAAGTAGAACTAGGAAAAGGTTGGGCTCTTAACTTCAACATGGGTGGTATAACTTACGACGGAGCTTCTGAGAGATTCTCTCTAGGTTTTGGTCAAAATGCCGGTGCTGGAATCCAGTACACTTTCTAAGAAATACAACAGTATTTAAATACGAGGGATACCTTAGAGGTATCCCTTTTTTTATTGCCAAAATTTGAGCTTTTCACTACCTTTGCATAAATATGCTGAAACTAATGTTTAGGCTAAAACTATTGTTATTTACAAATAAGGGCTGTTAGCTAAAGACTGACAGACAAAAGCTAGTGGAAAAATGATTTACCCTCAAAACTTTGAATGCAAACTGGGCTTCTCTCAAATACGCATCCAACTAAAAACATATTGCAGCGGAACATTGGGAGAGGAACTGGTCGACAAAATGCGAATGTCTACAAATATCAAGTTTGTAAGAACTGCCCTTAATCAAAGCTCTGAATTCTGTTCCATTATCTCGGATGGCGTAGACTTCCCTACTCAAAACTACTTTGATTTGCGGACTGCCCTGTCAGCCCTAAAAGTTGAAGGCTCGTTTATTGATACGGACAGTCTATTGAAATTAAAACTATCACTGGAAACATTCTGTCAGATAGAGGCCTTCTTCAACAGAAATAAGGACAACGACAGATTCTGTTATCTTGAACGACTATTTAAACCAGTAGAATTAGCTCCTACAGTCGTCAGAAGTGCATCGGCAATAATAGACGACAAGGGATATATCTATGATGGAGCATCGCCAAAGCTAAGAGAGATACGCAGCTCGCTCACATCAGCAAAGGGAAGAGTATCTAAGACAGTAAATTCTGTATTGTCGCAAGCAAAAAGCTCTGGCATAGCAGAGGAAGACACGATTGTAACTATCAGAGAAGGGAGAACGGTCATTCCTATTCCTGCCGCCCTGAAACGACGAATAAATGGTATTGTTCACGATGTTTCAGCAACAGGCAGAACCGTGTTTATCGAACCTGCCGAAGTAGTAGAGCTAAACAACCAAATCAGAGAACTGGAGACGAGCGAAAGGCGTGAAATTGTAAAAATCTTATCAGCCTTCAGCTCTGAAATACGCCCCCATATACCCGAACTATTATCAGTTTATCAACTACTTGGAAAGATTGATTTTATCAGAGCAAAAGCAAAATGGGCTCTTGCCGAAAATGCAAGCCTCCCCAAAATAGAGGAGAAACCCATTATCAATTGGGTAAACGCTTACCACCCAAACCTAAGAAGACACCTTGCCAAAGAAAACAAAGAGACTATTCCGCTGACGATAAGACTATTGGAAGACGAGGGGCGGGTGCTGCTAATAAGTGGTCCAAATGCAGGTGGCAAGTCTGTATGCCTAAAAACCGTAGGACTGCTACAGTATATGCTTCAATGTGGAATGCTAATCCCCGTCGGCGAAGGAAGTGTGTCAGGACTATTCTCCAATATTTTTATGGATATGGGCGACGAACAGTCTATTGAGAACGATCTGAGTACATACAGCTCGCACCTTACCAACATGAAGTATTTTGTCAATCATTGCGATCCTCAGTCGCTAATTCTGATTGATGAGTTTGGCACAGGCACTGAACCTGCTATCGGCGGAGCTATTGCCGAAGCCATACTGGAAAGACTGCTTCAACAGGGTACTTTTGGCATCATAACTACACACTATACTAACCTAAAGCATTTTGCATCGTCGAGAGTTGACGTAATGAACGGCGCAATGCTTTACGATACTGGCAAATTAAAGCCTTTGTTCAAACTTGAAATAGGAAGCCCAGGCAGCTCCTTTGCTTTCGAGATAGCAAGGAGTATAGGTCTGCCTGAGGATGTACTGGCAAAGGCTTCCGACTCAGTAGGACAGGAACATATCAATTTCGACAAACACCTGCGCGAAGTAGCTCGCGACAGAAACTACTGGCAGAAAAAAAGAAACTCCATACGCCTGAAAGAGAAAAATTTAGACCTGTTGGCAGAAGAGTATTCGGACGACCTGAAGGAAGCAGAGAAAGCCCACAAAAAGATTATAGCAGAGGCTCGCAAAGAAGCACAATCCATTCTTGCAGAGACAAATAAAAAGGTCGAAAATGCAATACACGAGATTAGACGTGCGCAGGCCGACAAGGAAAAAACCAAAACAATACGCAAAGAACTGGAGGAGCTGAAAGAAGATGTTGACAAAAAAATCAGTAAAAGCGGCTCTAAAAAACTCATCAGTAAACTCGATAACTTCAAGAAAACAGAAAAAAAGCGTGGTGCTAAACTCAAGAAACAAAAAGTTGAAAGCGAAGACAGAATTGCTTTGACAGTCGGCTCGAAGGTCAGAATTAACGATAGCGAAATGATTGGCGAAATTATAGAGATTGACAACAGTGTTGCAGTAGTAGCATTCGGGTCTATGGCTTCGACAGTCAGCCTCGACAAACTACTCCCAATCAGCAATACGACTCATAAAAAGATTGAGAAACAGCGAAACAATAGTAACTCAATCAAAAATCAAGTAATGACAGAGAGGCTAGAGTTTAAACAACAACTCGATGTGAGAGGACAAAGAGCAGATGAAGCTATCAACAGCGTTTTGCAGTTTATCGACAAAGGCATTGTACTTGGCGAAAAACGCCTCACCATACTTCACGGCAAGGGCAACGGAATACTGCGAGAGCAAATTCGCAATTATCTGCGTACCGAACCCGCCGTCAGCAAATACTACGACGCCCCACTAGACCAAGGTGGTGCAGGAATCACTATCGTAGAGCTGGGAGTTTGATAATGTGGTAATTTGCTAATGTGACAATGTGATAACGAAACAGCCGATAACGCCTTACGCAGTAATCTATACACAAACTGCGAATTGCAAGGAAACAAGGTCAGCTGAGAACAAAATAACAGCTAACCCTAGATTATTATTTTGCATCTTTCCTGATGTTATACACCATAAATGCGATGTACACGCCCACAATAAGCCACAGCCTTTCTTTTATTGTTCCCCCGGCAGCTATTCCATTGAGAACAAAAGCTCCATCGTCATAAACGAAGTGAGTGACTTTATTATGCAACACAAATGACAATAACTCTATGAGGTTCATTGTGGCAAATACCAATAAGGCTTTACCGAATGCCGAAACATGCATTTTGACATTTCTCAATAAATCACAATATAAATACATCTTACCATCTTCTTTCATATGAATCTTAAATTTTTGGTATACAATCAAATCCCGCGGAGAGATACGTTTTCCCCGATTCAAAACAATCACAATCAAAAGTGACACTCCAGCCTCCATTTGAAACTTGAGCTTCAAGACAACATAAACCTACAGCTGCGGCAACAAGCCACCCCCACTTTTGTGTTATTGAGCTCTCAACAGATGGAACCTTAACTTGTTTTCCTCTGTTAAAAATATTCACAATACCCGTATCAGAAGACAACGAAGGCTTATACTGAATAAACCGAATTCCCTTATCCTCTTTTATAAAACTATACGAAGGTGAGGAAGGGTAAATATCTCCATCTAATGCATAGAATGCCACCTCATCTCCAGACTACAGTTCTCTAAAATCAAACCTTTCCACAACTCCTTCATCTAAAGATGACTCATTCGAACAGGAATAAACAAACAAATTTTTCATAATTCTATATATTTGATTAAGCCTACACTCTTATTTCGTGTCGTTTTTTTTAGCTCACTCGACATTCGCATTGCAATGCAAAAGCAAATATACGCTTTTCGTTTCAATTATCAAAACAACGCCCAAATCTCATAACACATAATAACAATTTCTTCCGAATTTGCAGCACTATCATAAATACAAATTTGACAGCGCTACAAATTATATCCTTCTTTAAATACTTGCCTCGCATATAAAAAGCATATACCTTTGTAATATTAATATAAGCGACTCGCAAAAAATAAACGAATAAAAACCGTATTATTGAAAATTGACGAATCTATTTTTAGAGAAGCTAGAAAAAAATCTCTCAAAAATAAAAAAAAGTCGCGCAATAGGTATATAAATAAAGCGATTAGTTCTTACAACAAACTACAAAGACAACAAATACTTGGAGACAAACTAAAGAGTGAATCTAGGATAGTATGTGACGAATCGCTGTCTGTTTTGAAAGAATTTGAAGACACTGACTATGCCGATTAAACAACACAAAATATGGATAGCAGTATACAACAATAAATAACAAAAAAGTCAACAATCGTGGATAAGGAAATAATAAACAAACTCGCCCTTCTGTTTGAAGAATGGAGTGGAGACAAGGCTCTGAATTTTGATTTAGTTCCACCGTCGGGCTCTAACCGTCAGTACATTAGAATAAGTAATAATAGCCATAGGGCTGTCGGAGCATACAATTCTGACATGAAGGAAAACAAAGCATTCATTCATTTCTCGGAAGCAATAAGAACCACAGGTCTACCTGTCCCTCAAGTGTTTAGCCAGGATTTGGAAAATCATATCTACCTTGTTGAAGACCTCGGATATACAACACTTTTCGACCATCTAACCCAGCAACGAGTCGGCAAGGAATTTACAAACGACCTCGTAGAATGCTACAAAAGAGTACTATCACTACTACCATCCTTACAGATTGATACTTGCAAGCACATCGACTTCTCGCTGTGCTACCCACGCAATGCTTTCGACAAGCAGTCTATACTTTGGGATTTAAGCTATTTCAAATACTACTTCTTGAAACTTGCAGGCATTCCTTTTGACGAGCAAGAACTCGAAAACGACTTTGAGACTTTCAGCAACTACCTGCTCGAAGCCAGGCATGATTTTTTTCTATTTCGCGATTTCCAATCACGGAATATAATGCTAGACAGTCAAAACAATCCATATTTCATTGATTATCAAGGAGGACGAAGGGGAGCATTACAATATGACGTAGCGTCTCTACTTTTTGACGGAAAGGCAGACATCCCACAAGAAACAAGGGATGAACTACTTGAATTCTATCTCGATAAACTCTCTGATAAAATTGACGTAGACAAACAAAAGTTTAAGAAATACTATCAGGGATATGTGCTTGTGAGGATTATGCAAGCAATGGGCGCTTACGGCTATAGAGGTTTCTTTGAGCAAAAATCTCACTTTCTACAAAGTATTCCTTATGCTATTGCTAATATAGAGCATATACTTAACAACTGGGAGATTGACGCTCAATTGCCCCACCTCCAAAAAGCATTGTCAAGATTAAAGACGTCGGATAAGCTAAAAGAGATTAGTCGGCATCAGAGGCTACACGTCAGGATATTCAGCTTTTCATACCGCAAGGGTATCCCCAAGGACAAGCATGGCAATGGCGGAGGATTTGTATTTGATTGTCGGGCCATAAAAAATCCGGGTATGTTTAACGAATACAAAAAGCTATCGGGACGAGATAGACCGGTGAGAGAATACCTTGACAATCACACTAATATAGATGATTTCCTAGCCAATGTTTATGGCATGGTAAGTCTCTCTATACAACAATACAGTATAAAGAAGTATACTGACCTCTCTGTGTACTTCGGGTGCACGGGCGGGCAACACCGCTCCGTATATTCTGCAGAGGCTCTGACGAAATACATAAATAAAAAGTTTCCTGATGTTGATGTGTCTATAACTCATCTTGAACAGGAAAACTGGAGAAAATAATACCGTTTATGATTGCAATGATACTTGCGGCAGGGCTCGGCACTCGTTTATATCCCTATACGGCTGATAGGCCGAAGGCATTGGTTGAGCTTAACTCTAAACCATTGATAAAGCACGTGATCGAACATCTTGCCCAATATGGCTACAACGAATTTGTAGTAAATATCCACCATTTTGGAGAGCAAATAATCAAATACTTAGAGAATGACGAGTTCCAAAAGTTCAAGATTCATATCTCCGACGAAAGAGATAAACTGCTGAATACCGGCGGTGCAGTTTGGAAGGCAAAAGATATACTAATGAGACACGAAGACATATTAGTCATTAACACTGATATCATATCAGATCTAGACTTAAGTCTTCTTAGGCAGTATCACCGTGAAGAGAAGGGCATTGCAACACTAGTAGTACGCGACAGAAAGACCCAGCGACATCTGCTTTTCGACAATAACATGATGCTTGTGGGCTGGAAGAATACTAGCACAAATGAATATAAGTGGGGGAACTCTGTTGTCCAACAGAATTACAAGGCATTTCCCTTTTCGGGGATACAAATTATCACAAACAAATACCTTGAAAAGATGACGTACAGTGGGGCTTTTTCATCTATCGCCCAATATCTGGACTTGTGCGGACAAGAAAAGATTGTCGGCTACCTGGACGACACTTCAATGTGGTCAGATATTGGAAAGGTTGATGAACTAAAAAGGATGGAAAGACTTTATAAAGGACAATCTCCATCATCATCTTTTTGAGACTCCATTTCAATGAGGAACAAAGCATTCTGAGCAGCATTCTGCTGAGCTTCCTTTTTAGAGGAGCCTTGACCTTTGCCACTCTCCTGATTATCAATTACAATAGTACAGTTAAAAGTTGTCCTGCGCCCTTGGGCTACACCTTCATCCGTATCAAATTTGATTTCCTTCTTGCATTTTTGTCCCCACTCAATAAGAATACTCTTAAAATTATTCTTACTAGATGATACGTCTTCAAAGTCTAGGTACTTATTGTATATCCTTTTGATAATAACATTTCGTGTTTTGTCATAGCCTTTATCTAGATAAATTGCTCCTATTATTGCTTCGAGAGCATCTCCATAAACACTAGAATCGGGATGAATTCGAATATTTGCGATAATAAAATGGTGAAGTCCAATCTTCTCAGAGAGCTCCGAAAGCATCACCCTATTTACTAATTTTGCACGAATCATTGTAAGGAAGCCTTCATCCTCTGTAGGATACCTATTAAAAAGGAAGTCTGCTATTACAGAACTGAGTACAGCATCACCAAGATACTCCAAGCGCTCATTATTCAGACTTTGTCCAAGCAATCCCACTTTTGAGGCGGACTTATGCATGAGTGCTAATTTGTACAACTTTAGCTTTTTCGGTTTTATTCCGAATTGGCTCTTCATAAAGCTACGAAACTCTTTGCTATTGCTAGCAAAGAGTTTCGTATTATTAAATAAACTGCTAGCCACAATTCTACTCAAATCTTTTAAAAACTACTGTTGAATTATGACCACCAAATCCAAATGTATTGCTTATTGCATATTTCATCTCACGCTTCTGAGCCTTATTAAATGTGAAGTTCAACTTATTATCAATCTCTTCATCATCAGTAAAATGATTGATTGTCGGAGGAACTATACCCTCTTTCAAGGCTAAAAGGGTTGCAATTGCTTCTACTGCTCCGGCACCTCCAAGCAGGTGTCCAGTCATAGATTTAGTTGAGCTAATATTCAACTTATACGCATGATCGCCAAATACTTTTTTGATAGCATTCGATTCAGCTACATCTCCAAGACCAGTTGATGTGCCATGAACATTTATATAATCGATATCTTCGTGTTTTAGTCCTGCATCTTTGAGCGCATTATTAATAACAAGCTCGACACCTATTCCATCAGGATGAGGAGCTGTCATATGATATGCGTCCGAAGACAAACCAGAGCCTAAAACTTCACCATAGATTTTTGCACCTCTAGCCAAAGCATGTTCATATTCTTCTAATATCAACGTTGCGCCACCTTCTCCTATGACAAAACCATCTCTGTCCTTGTCGAATGGTCTAGATGCTGTTTGAGGATCATCATTACGGGTAGACAAGGCATGCATAGCATTGAAACCACCTACACCAACAGGATTGACAGCTGCTTCTGCTCCTCCAGTAATAAACAAGTCGGCCTTTCCTAAACGAATGTAGTTAAGAGCCTCTATCATTGCATTGTTACTTGAGGCACATGCCGTAACAGTCGAGAAACTTGGCCCCATGAATCCGTATTTCATCGAAATCAATCCTCCAGCAATGTTGATTATCATCTTGGGAATAAAAAAGGGCGAAAGACGAGGCTTTGCAACATCTAAACTCAGAACTTCAGATTGAAATGTTTCTAGACCTCCAATTCCTGTCCCCCAAATTACTCCACAACGTGTCAAGTCTAATTTTTCCAAATTTAATTTGGCATCTTCCACTGCCTGTGCTGTTGAGGCCATAGCATACTGTGTAAAGAGATCCATTTTACGGACCTCTTTTCTGTCTTCTATGTAGTCTCCAGGATTAAATCCTTTTACCTCACAGGCAAATTGCGTTCTGTATTGAGATGCGTCAAATTTAGTTATTGACGCAGCACCGCTTTTGCCACTCTTTAGCCCTTCCCAATATTCCGCAATGGAATTGCCAAGTGGATTTACGGTTCCTAAACCGGTTACGACCACTCTTCTAATTTCCATCAGAATAAAATTAAGTTATTACTTAGAGCTGTTCTCAATGTAGGAAACAGCATCTCCCACAGTTGCTAATTTTTCTGCTTGATCGTCAGGAATTGTTACGTTAAACTCTTTTTCTAGCTCCATAATTAACTCTACTGTATCTAGAGAGTCTGCACCTAGATCATTTGTAAAAGAAGCCTCGTTTGTAACTTCACTTGCGTCAACGCCTAATTTGTCAACAATAATAGCTTTTACTTTTTCTGTAATTTCAGACATAATAAATTCGCTTTCGTTATTACTAATTTTTTTTACAGTGCAAATTAAAGGATTATTTTTTGTTCGGGAACAGAGCATCACAATCTATTTACATTTTAGACTCCATTAAATAACCTACAAGCCTTTATTTTTCGAACACTGACCCTACATAGTCGAAAAACAAGAAAGCCAATAAAACACAACGCTCTAATTATAAACAGATTACAAAAAAAGCATTTATTAATAGAGATGGTTCTACAAAATGAAAAAAAAATAGTATTTTTGTCTCAAAATTTAGTTATATGTTGAAGAAAATATTAGCAATATCAGGTGAGCCAGGGCTTTTCAAGGCTGTTGGAGAGACTAGAAACGGGATAGTTGTAGAATCTCTAATAAGCGGGAAGAAAATCCCAATCAATGCAAGCAGAAAGGTCGTGTCTTTGGCAGAGGTGTCAATATATACAAACGAAGATGAGACTTCACTAAAGGAGGTACTTAAGAATATATCCAAAAATGGTGGAACAATCGATGCTAAGTCTTCGAGAAAGGAACTCAGAGAGTTTTTTGCTAAGGTTTGTCCGGATTTTGATGAAGACAGGGTGTATGACAATGATATCAAAAAGGTCATCAAATGGTATAGCCTACTAGAAGAAGAGGATTTGCTCAACTTTGAAGAAGAAGAAGAAGAAGAAGAAGAAGAAGTAACAGCTAACGATACAGCAAAGGGAGAGGACGACAAATCTGAAAGCAAAAGCGAGTCAAAAGCGAAAAAAGAGACCAAAACCAAGAAAGCAGAGGTCAAGAAAACGGGAACAAAAAGTGCATCTGCACCTAAACCCAAGGGTAAAGTAACGGACAAGAAAGCAGTCACTAAGGGAAGAACTAAGAAATAATTTTATTCGGTGATGAGTGAATACTCATCACCGAATAAAAAAAAAACGACTAAACTGTTTAACCCTATAGCCTTCCAAAGGCTTTTGAAATTTGGTTCAGTCCTTGCTCCAATATGGTTCTTGGGCAACCTATATTTATACGAACAAAACCTCTACCCTCCTTGCCAAACATTTCACCAAAGTTTGGAGCGACCTTTGCTTCTCCCATAAATTTATCTCTCAATTCAGCTTCCGATAATCCGTATCCATTAAAGTCTAACCAAACCAAGAAACTCGCATCGGGCTTCACTACCCTCACCTCGGGCAGATATTCTGCAATAAAACCTTCAAGATAATTATAATTAGCCTCAATGTAATTTATCAGCTCGGCAAGCCACTCTTTCCCCTCATTAAATGCGCTAAGTGTCGCCAAAGCACCAAACGTACTACCATGCCCTATCTGCAAAGACTCTATTCTTTTAATATATTTCTCTCTCATCTGCTTATCTGGAACGATAACAAAGGAAAAGCCTAACCCTGCGATATTAAAAGTTTTGCTCGCCGCCATTGTCACGATCGAGTTCCGGGAGCTCTCCGTCCCAAGCATACCAAAGGAGGTATGCTTTACACCGTGTAATGTCAAATCGCAATGTATTTCGTCAGAAACGACTATCACTCCATACTTGTAACATAAGTTTCCAAGCTCAATGAGTTCCTCTCTCTCCCACGCCCGTCCGCCCGGATTATGAGGATTGCACAAAATCAACATTTTAGGAGAATGCTCCTTTATTTTTTCCTCTAAGTCCTCTAAGTCAAAATAATACCTATTCTTCTCTATTTTGAGAGGATTTGTTACCAGCTTACGCCCATTCTCATTTATCACATGGTAAAAAGGATGATACACAGGAGGTTGTATAACTATCTTATCACCCTCCTCTGTGAGGAACTGAATAGCAACAGCGAGTGCAGCAACAACTCCCGGTGTGAAGCCTATCCAATCTTTTTCAATATCCCAAGCATGCTGTCTCTTGACCCACGAAACAATAGATTCCCGCAAATCGTCATCTAATATATTATAGCCAAATACGCCATGATCGACAGTGTCGGCAAGAAGCTTCCTAACACACACGGGGCTTTTAAAATCCATATCGGCAACCCACATGGGGAGCAAATCATTAGTGTTGTAAAAGGGCTTCATTCCATCCCACTTCATGCTGTGCGTTCCTCTTCTTTCGACGACACTATTGAAATCAAAATTCATTTGTTTATTTTTTTTAAATTCTAATATTTGGAAAACCACCAGACAATCTGATTTTTCGGTCTATATATCAAAGCTAAGATAAGTAAAAGATGTAAATTCAATGACGTTCTTTTGTAATTCGCTTTCGATTATTCTGCTCATTGAGGATTTAATTCATCTCCATTCCATTTTTAAAGCTCATAGACTATTTCTTAGGAACGGCTCGACTGAAAACCCGTCTTCGACAAGCTAATATCTACAAATCTAGCTCTGTCATTGGGAGGGTTAGTGCTTAGTATATGTTCAATTCGTGTAGCGGCTTCAGGGTTTTTTGCCATGATAAACATATATCCGCCGCCACCTGCCCCGGGCAGTTTATACGCCAAGCACAGGTCTTTTATCTGATTGATAATAGACTGGACGACAGGAGGATTAGTACCTACATCCAACTTCTGATTTTGCTCCCAAGCGAGACTCACCTGCCTCGCAAGCTGCTCATAACTACCTGTCTGCAAGGCATCAAATGTTGTGCGGGCATGTTTCTTAATGTCGTTCAACAGTGCCAAGTGATGAGTGGAATTTAAAAACATTCCCCTAACAATCTCTGATAATATATTCTTTGCAGTACGAGTTATCCCTGTGTAATACAACAGCATACACCCGTTATACTCTACATTTGTAAACAAATGGTCGGGTCCCCAACGCACTGTCGGCAACTGAGACAAACCAGAGGAGGTTTCCATAAGCTTTATTCCTTGCAAAACGCCCCCATATTGGTCTTGCCAGCCACCACCGGTGGTCAGCAACTGCTCCAACACCAAGGTGCGATTACATATTTCGTTTTTATCCCAGTTCAATCCACAGAAATCTGAGAGTGTTCCCAACACGGCGGCTGCCAAAATTGAGCTTGTTCCCAAGCCTGAGCCTTTAGGTATAGCTGCCAACAGTGAAATTTCTATGCCTCCTCCAAATTCTTTTAACTGCTCTTCCAAACTATTCTTCACCAACTTTGAAAACATGGTTCCGAAACCTGCCAAACACAATGCCGCCTTAGGAATGGAGAATGGCGATCCAACTTGCTGAAAATCTGCCAATTCCTCAAAACTAGTTATATCTTCTCTAGCACCCAAGTCTATGGAGCGCAAAATAATCTTATATTCTTTGCAGGGCTTAATATACACTTGCAGAGGCGGCTGATTGTTAAGCTCTACTGCCATATTCAAAACCGAACCGCCTGCCATCATGCAAAAAGGTGGAGTATCGCTCCAACCGCCTGCTAGGTCAATGCGTACAGGACTGCGCCCCCATACAATCTGGTCAGGAAAAACGTTCATTCGAGGAATAACTTTATCACCCCGCAAGGAACTTATTAGGCTATCGCGCAACAAGGCAAAAGCCTTTTGTTCCTCGGGCAGCGGGTCTTTCCCTGTATACATGGCGACACGACTTCTAAACATATAATCGTGCATGCGATTAATAACCGGCTCCTCAGTGGGCAAAGCGTCAGGCAATGGTATATTATTTTCGGCATAATCACGAGCGGCATGATCCAAATTCACTTGATAAAATACACTCCGTTTATAATGCCTAGCTAACACAGACCAGTTCTGAATACGAAAGTCTTTGCGCTGCTCATATAAACGAAAAAGATTTGCTTGCGCCGAAATATCCGATGCCGACAGACGCTCGCAAGATAGCCATAAGGACTTAATTTCTTCATTGTTGGGAGCAGGCTTTATCAGCCAATCCAACAAAAGCTCCATCTGCTCAATATTGTCTATCAATGGAAATAGTGCTGCTTCTTGAATATCCGCATCAATCTGAATACCTGCCTCTTGCAAGGAAACACCGTGTTTATCGAACCATTCAGACAGAGAAACTCCAAGCCAGCAAGTCTGTACATCAGAAACTGAACCCGAGAATTTGTCGAGAAAGCCATATGGACGAAGGGCATACATAGTCTGCCCCACAGGTACAATGTCTATACAGGTTTGTGCATGCAAGCTCAAAGACCAATTATTTTGCGGTACTCCCGTAATAATATGCTGTCTGTTCAGTCTCCACCCCTTGCTGACATGGCTATTTTCAATCCACAACTCCGAGTAATCAGCTGTCAATGGAATATCAATATTTGCATTCTGCACAAACATGGTAGGATGAGGCTTTACGTTTTTAGTCCAAATACTACGTTGATCCTTCACCCTATTCTGCACGGCAAGTGTTGATGATATAAGCTCGCGACTAGTACCATAATGATAAAACTCGCCTTCAGGTAGTGGTAAAATAGCAACAGTAAGTTTATTTATCTCCGGGTCAGCATCGGGAGCATCCACGCCCAAGTTTACTCCGAATTGTCCGTATAGGTCGTAAAAGGACGGCTTCCAGTCTGCCGACGGGTTCTCGGGATTAAAATCCGACTTTTTCATCAATAGCTCCACAGCCCTATCACTCAATAGCCAAATGCCAATGTCCATCATAAACAAATTATTGGCTGCTATATTGCGTAGAGTTCCGCTATCCGGCTTCTGCAACATATATAATAAGTTATGCGGATATTCGCGGTCGCACACATATACACCATGATTGCTCGCCAGCTCGGGGTCGACCCACAAACCATAACATATAATATCTGCATCAGGCAGTTTCGCAGCAGTTAGATCCGCACGGACAAAGGTATCTCCACTTGCAACAAGAGTATTGACGCCACTTGGTGCAAGACTCATAATTCGCTCGTAAAGTGGCAATTGCAAGTCTAGCAAAGACTGATTGAGCGTCTGACCCCTCTCATATCTAACAACAGGAATAGGTGTGAGTATCTTGCCGCAAGTGGCATACGAGGGAAGCCGCCTACTCTGTCCTCCGGCATGAATTACAATCCGCTTCTCGTGTGCCAACCACTCATCGAAAGGAATATTGCTACTCTCTTCTTGCCAGCTTTTGAAGAGCAACCACGAAGTGCCGCCACCCGACCCGACTTTGGTTCCCGACGGATCGGAATCACAAAAGTATTCCTGCCTGGAAACCTGCTCCAAATCATGAAACTGTTTTACAAGATTCTCGGGTAAAGAGAATAGTTTTTTCATATTGTTCTTTTTTTGTATAATTACTTCAACAATTCAAATCCAACATATACCGGGTAGTGATCAGAGTCGCCAATTTCAAGATTTTGGTATATTGTGGGATTAAACATCTTGTCACTATAAAACACATAGTCTATTCGCAGGAAAGGCAATTTCCCTCGATATGTGCTCCCAATGCCACGCCCTCTTTTTTCAAAAGAATCAGAGGTTTTTTTGGTAATAGAGCCATGCGTATATGACACCGGAGGCTCATTAAAATCGCCACAAACCAATACAGGATAAGGGCAATCCTCTATACCAGCGAGTAGAGCATCAACCTGCTCTGCACGTTTTCTAAACCCCGTACTTAAACGATGACCTAAATCAAGTGCTTGCTTCTTCATTTCATCACTATCAAGTCCATACTCCGAAAGTGTATTATTGTATTGCTCTAGCAGTAGACTATTCGACTGCAAGTGGCTATTTATAACCCTAACGGTGTCATCATTTATTTTTAAATCGACCCACATATAACCGTTAGGTGTATTCTCAAAGTTCTTAGCCCCTTTTCCAACAATCAAAAAAGAAGTAATTATATACCTCTGATTATCGGAAAAGTAATAGTATTTATCTCCTGTTATTTTCGCAAAAGAGAGGAGTGCATCCTTAACGGTATTTTCTTTAGTAAAGATAGCCTCCTGAAAACAATATACATTTGCCTTTTTCTTTGCGAATTCATCCATTAAACTTTCAATATTTACTGGTTTATGGTGCTCATCTCTAAACATTCGGGTGTTGTATGTTAGTACTCCTAAATCCAATTGCGGAGACTCTAAGGGTCTACTGAATCGAAAGACGGACAAAAAAGTTGAGATACCAACTAAAAATGCAAATAGAGATACAAAAGCAAATTTCTTTTTTTTGCTAAAAAGTAGCCAATACAATATGAAAAAGACATTTACAATGAGTATTGGCACGTAAAACAGCCCAAAGAATGGAAGAATTTGTGATTTTGCGGCACTAACTTCAGTTGATATATAAGCACATACAAGAAACGTGGCAAATACCACATTCGTTATAAGCACTAAATACCTGAATATCCATCTAATAACCTTTATCATAAGAAGCATGTCGATTAATGATGCACAAACTTAATAAAAAGAATTATCTTTGAAAGCATAATATCGTATGAAAATGACCAATTGGAGCATTGTAATAACATTCACTTCGCCCACCGAAGCTCACATGGCTAAGGGATATTTGGAGGCGAATGAAATCGACACATTGATAAGAGATGAGCTGACAGTGCAGGTCAATAACTTTTATTCAAATGCCATCGGCGGAGTAAAGCTGCTTGTAAGAAATTCTGATCTTGAGGATGCCGTAAAACTACTAAAAGACGGAGGATATTTACCCAACGGCTCAAGCGATGATAATAAGATTGAAGTCGTAGAGATTGATAAGTCTATCAACACCGGTATATGCCCATTCTGCAAGTCGGACAATATAAGTAAGCAGAAGAGTATGAGTGCTTTTGCTGTCGTTTTCTATCTGATACTCCAAATTTTTATTCCCTCATATAGAATATCCATGAAATGCTTCGACTGCGAGAAAGAGTGGAGGCTCAAGAGAAGATAAGTGATAATTAAACTATACGAATTATTTTTGCCTACATCTTTTCTATTAAGCTCTAAGTCCTACGGACTAAACCTTAAACAGTTCAACAATTCAACCTGCATCTATATCAGGACTATCGCCCCTACTATTATTTTTTTTACATCCTTGCTACGAAGATATCGGGACTACGTCCCTAAAAACATTCTGTATTCCATCGTAACATCACAGTATTGTAGTATCGCAGTATCAATCTTCATTGCGAGCGTCAGCGTGGCAATATCTTCCTTTACTGCTTTTACCAAGTGCATAATCCTACTTTTTAAATATCATCATCTCACATGCCTTGCAATCAAATTCTAAACGCAAAGTAGTGTCCTGATATTTCAGATAGTACGGTTCTTTGAATGCAGACTTACCTTTTGTCTTCTTAGGACAATAGCCCATATAATCCTTAATACAATGCTCCGTGTACATCAAAGGAATACCATCTTTTGCATCCACCTCGCACGCCCTCTGATTGGCGTCGAAGCCTATCTTCGCATAAAATTCTTTACTCTTGGAATTACTTATATTCAGCCTGAAATCCTGATACGACTCATAGGAAACTGCATCATCGAAACTCAAGCTGTATTCTTTTGGCTTGTTTCTCTCAATCCTTTTGAGATTGTGCCTCTCTATCAACTTCCTACGCCAATCGGACAGCAAGGAAGATGGAATAAACCAGTCGTCATTACATACAACACTGACATTATCAACTACATATGCGGAATCGCCCGTTTTCTTAATGTTTCGCTCTATTTGCTCTGATTGAGCCGTCCTCGCTTTTTCTTTATTTATTTTGACATCCAAAGTACTCTCAACACCGTCCTCGTCAAGCATCCTCAGCAAAAAGCCCTCAGTCGTTTCCTGAAGAAATACATCCGCTCGTATTGTTCGTTTTGCACTCTCCTTCTTAAGCTCTTGCTCGAACTTATGGTTATGATTACGATGAATGACAAGCCCTCGCTTCAAGCCATCAACACTTTTGACAAAAACCTTTTTCCCCTCAACCCTCTCAACTCTCATACCTCGAAAATTACCGTAGGTGTCTGTAAAACATAGCCCATCTCCATTGTTAAGTTCTTGTTTAGTATTGATTTCTATAAAACCTTTGCCAAGGCGCAAGATACTTCCAACACGCTCTCCCTGTGACTTTGGTGAGCTTGGATTTATCAAGTCCGACGACTGTTTAGACTCCAACAGATAGTTAGTAAAACCCCGATTGAAACTTCTCTCAGGATCAGGAGTGAACGAATAGGCACATTCGCCTGATGATGAGCGCAATAAACCTGTTTTATTCTGAAGTATCTTATTTAGCTCCAAATTATAGTGAGCTACAACATTCTTGACATAAGAGACATCTTTCAGCCGCCCCTCTATTTTAAAAGAGCTGACACCTGCATCTATCAACTTTTCGAGATTGATAGTCTGATTTAAGTCTTTTAAGGACAGCAAATGTTTATCTTTCTCTATCGTGCGCCCCTGCGAGTCGGTGAGCGTATAGGGCAAACGACAGTACTGCGCACAGTTGCCACGATTGGCACTACGCCCTGCAAGCATCTGACTGATATAGCAATTGCCACTATAGCTCACACATAAAGCTCCGTGTATAAATACCTCAACAGGGATATTGATGCCCTTAGCAATATTTTCAATCTGTGCCAAACTCAATTCCCTTGCCAACACTACTTGCTGAAAACCTATACTCTCGAAGAATTTTGCCTTGTCGGCGGTACGAATATCGCACTGCGTACTCGCATGCAAAGCTATTGGCGGCAAGTCCAAGTGAGTTATACCCATATCCTGAATGATGAGAGCATCACAACCAACACCATGCAACAAATGTATCTGCTTCTCTGCTTCCATCATTTCTTTCTCAAAGAGGATGGTATTAAATGCTACATAGACCTTGACACCGTAGAGGTGGGCAAAATCTACAAGCCGAGCAATATCGTCAATAGAGTTTCCTGCCGAAGCCCTCGCACCAAATTTTGGCGCACCAATGTAAACAGCATCAGCACCATGCTTCACTGCCTCCACGCCACACTCCAAATTCTTTGCAGGAGCAAGCAACTCTATTTTTCTATTGACTTGCATAATTGAGTGCAAAGCTAGTTATTTATTGTCTTATCATCATCATTCTAGACTTTACTCCAAAAGTACTATCTTTGTAGAAAATGAAATCGCCATGTCTATAAGATTAAAATTCCTTCATATCCCTCGTCCTAAAAGGTTTAATATCGGTCATCGATTCTATGACGAGGACAAAGAGAGAGCAAAAGATGCACTAATAAGGAACAACATTCACGCTGACGGCGAAGATCCTTCTTATAGCCCTGAGGCTATAAAAGCCCGCATGAAAGGCTCGTTTAGGGAGGCTGCCAGGGATGGAGGCAAGATATCATCGTCAATGAAACGCTCGCAAAATATTCGCCTGATAACTCTGTTTATTATACTTCTCGCTATAATATGGCTGTTTATAAACATGGATGTATTTATGAAAAATCTAAGTACACTATGGGAAATGATTTCAGGCTAACAAAAAAAAAACAATAACGAAAGTGTCTGATATAATAAGACTATTACCCGACTCAGTTGCCAACCAGATAGCCGCAGGAGAGGTCATTCAACGTCCTGCCTCTGTCATAAAGGAATTGGTGGACAATGCTATTGATGCAGAATCTACAAGTATCGACATACTCATAAAGGATGCCGGAAGAACATTAATACAAGTTACCGACAATGGCAAGGGTATGTCTCCGACTGATGCACGCATGGCTTTTGAACGCCATGCTACCTCCAAAATTAGAAATGCAAACGACTTGTTTGCTATATCAACAAATGGATTTCGCGGCGAAGCACTAGCATCTATAGCTGCAGTCGCAGAGGTAGAACTAAAAACGAAGCAGGAAGACGACGAACTTGGCACTCACCTTGTAATAAAAGCTAGCAAGTGCGAGAGCGAAAACCCAATAAGCGGTATAACAGGAACTTGCTTTGCAATAAAGAATTTATTTTTCAATATTCCCGCCCGCCGAAAGTTTCTAAAAAAGGATGCCACAGAGTTGAGACATATCATAAACGAGGTTCAAAGAGCTGCCATAGCAAACAGTAAAATTGCGTTCAGACTCACTCACAACAAGTCTTTAATCTACAATTTACCCCCATCAAACACAAAAAAACGCATCGTTGACATATTTGGCAAAAATATGCAGCAGAATCTCGTAAAGGTAAATAGTAGCACAGAGTCTGTAGAAATAAACGGATACATAGGTCTACCTCAATATGCAAAGAAGTCTTATGGAGACCAGTACATTTTTGTAAATGGCAGATACATAAGACACTCCGGCATTCATAAAATGATTACAATTGCATATGAGCAAATACTATCGTCAAACCTAATTCCGAGCTACTTTCTATTCCTAACGCTTGATCCATCAAGTATCGACATAAATATCCATCCTCAGAAAACAGAAATCAAGTTTGAAAATGAGAGCCTAATCAAGACCTTCTGTTTAGCAGCTGCAAGAGAAGCCTTAGGAAAAAACAATATCACTCCATCGATAGATTTTGACACGGCAGGAAAAATTGATATGCCACCAATATCAAACAACAGAGAATTTATTCCATCTCCTGAGATAATTATTGACGAGAACTACAACCCTTTTGAGTCAACTTCGCAGAGCCACGATGACAAGAACAAGTACCGCTACAGCTCTACCTCATCAGGCATTGGCAATGACAACTCAAGAAATTGGCAAGACGCATACCCTGATCTCAATAGAGGCACTCACTCTCCGGCAGATAGCACATCCCATGATAATCTTAGAGTGTACCAAAGCTCTATGAATTTTGACAACTCTCCGAAACTTGAGCATGGCAATTTTATGCAGCTAAAATATCGCTACATAATAACTCTGGTAAAATCGGGATTAATGATTATAGATCAAAAATTAGCCCACGAACAAATCTTATACGAGAAATTTCTTGTTAGCGCAAGAAACGACACCTTAGCAGGACAGAGTTTTCTATTTGGAGAAACAATAGAACTAGGTGCAGACAGGGCCGTTCTCTTAGAGCAAGTACTGCCCGAGCTCAAGAAATTGGGTATAGAACTATATCAAAAAGACAATACCCGTTTTGAGATTAAATCAATGCCTGACATTATTGGGAAGAAAAATCATCAGGATATAATCATTTCATTACTTGACCAACTCACCGAAGAATGCACATCGGCATCGGAAATAGCAAGCAACACTATTGCGACGCATCTTGCAGAGATTTCTGCTATTCCACACGGGAAGTCTTTATCACCGATGGAAATGGAAACATTGGTCAACGATCTATTTGCATGTTCTACAGCAAACCACTCACCTAGAGGGAAATCTATTTTTACAATAATAACTATGGATCAACTTAATTCGATGCTATGAACATAAATGTTATTGTTGTAGCCGGAGGCAAAGGCGCTAGAATGAACACAGAAGTTCCCAAACAATTCCTATTGCTAAGAAACAAACCTATTCTTGCACATACTATAGAACGCTTCCATTTATTCTGCAATACTGCCAACATAATAGTAGTATTACCTAAAGAGCAAATTTGCACTTGGCAGGAATACATAAGAAACAGGAACTTTGACATCCCTCACAAGTTCGTTGCTGGAGGGGAAACACGGTTTCACTCAGTAAAAAACGGACTCTCAAAAATCACGAGCAACACAGGCATCGTAATGATACACGATGGTGTGCGGCCCTTGGTTGACAACGCAACTCTAAAACGCTGTATTGATGGAGCTGAAAATTACGGCGCCGTAGTTCCTGCTCGCAATATAACGGAATCATTACGACTTATCAATGACGACAATAGTACCACAGCCGTAGATCGTTCTAGGTACATGTCTGTACAAACACCACAGACTTTCAAGACGAGCCTAATCACAGCTTGTTACAAGCAAGAATATAAAGAGAACTTTACCGATGACGCATCAGTTGCAGAACACGCAGGAGTACGAGTTGAGTGCGTAGAGGGAAACATCGAAAACATTAAAATCACTTATCCATCCGATATAAAGATTGCCGATATTTTATATGACAGCATCTCTTAGCTCTATCCATTTTGCATATTTTTCTTACCAATTTGCAAAACACTTGGATTTGAATAATTTTGCATACCTTTGCGTCCTTGTAAATAAAAGAGTTGTTTAGTAATTTTAAATTATTTATTTAGGCTTGCGATAAGTGCGTTTATCCGAATATCTAATAGCCAGCAGTTATCTAACGAATGAAGAATACATATTTCGATTTGATTGAGCAGAGTTATTACTTTCCTCAAGACGGTTTTGATTTACGCGATGGCAATCTAACCTTTCATGGAGTTTCATTGATGTACTTGATAAAGAAATACGGGACTCCTTTCAAGTTGGTATATTTACCCCGCATCGGCGACCAGATTAAGAAGTCTCGCAATTTGTTTAACCGAGCTATAAAGCGAACAGGCTACGAAGGCAAGTATCATTTTTGTTACTGCACGAAATGTTGCCATTTCAACCATGTTATGAGTGCAGCATTGAAGCATAATGTAAATTTGGAGACTTCGTCGGCTTTCGACATTGACCTGGTGATGCATTTGCAGAAAAAAGGAGAGTTCAGCAAATCTCGTCACATCATTCACAATGGCTACAAGACAGACGATTATCTAGCAAAGTTGATGCTGATGCATGAAGCAGGCTTCAAAAACTCGGTGATAGTACTAGACAGTACGCGGGAGCTGGACAGGATTGAAGCAATCTCGGGCAATAAGAAGATAAAAATCGGTATCCGTCGTGCTATCGACGAGGAGTCGCAATCTAACTACTACACCTCGCGTTTAGGCATTCGCCAGTCAGAAATAATGAATTTCTATAACGAGAAAATTGCCAACAATAAGAAGTTTGAACTCAAAATGCTCCACTTCTTTGTAGACTCAGGCATCAAAGACTCCTTGTATTACTGGGGTGAATTTCAGAAGACCCTCAGCACATTTATAGAACTTAAAAAAGTGTGTCCGACGCTCGATTCCATTAATTTGGGTGGCGGTTTCCCCATACGAAACCACTTGGGTTTTGAGTACGACTACGAGTATATGATACAAGAGATTGTTAAGAACATTCAGGAAGTGTGTAGAAGAGAAGGAGTTGACGAACCTGACATTTATACTGAGTTTGGCAAGTTTACCGTTGGCGAGAGTAGTGCTATAATTTTCTCGGTCATAGAGAAAAAGCAACAAAACGATGCGGAAAAATGGTATTTTGTCGACAATAGTCTGATGAATACCATTCCTGATGCATGGTCAATCTTTGAGAAATTCATCTTACTACCTGTAAATAAATGGGATAGACCCTACGAGCGAGCTAATATCGGAGGCATCAGTTGTGACCATTCCGATTATTATAACTCTGAGGATATGAACCAACAGGTTTTACTTCCTGTTACGAAAGATGACGACGATGAGCCTTTATACGTAGGCTTTTTCCATACCGGAGCATACCAGGATTCCATCAGTGGATATGGCGGTATTAAGCACTGTCTGATACCATCGCCCAAGCATGTGATAATAGACAGAGACGATACGGGCAATTTTGTGGACTATGTGTACCGCAATGAGCAAACGGCAGAGGATATGATGAGAATACTCGGCTATGAGTGATATTCCAAAAACTTTTGCTGATATTCCTGAGGAGTATGCTGCTATAGATAGTGCTGCTATAGTCTTGCAGGCAATTCCTTACGACGGGACAAGTACCTACGTAAAGGGAGCCGACCGGGCTTTTGAGGAGTTTATGAAAGCCTCGCCACAGATAGAGTATTACGACATTGAGACCGATAGCGAGGTGTATCGGCAGGGAATAGCCATAGTTCCAGAGATAGGAAAATGCGAAAGCCCCTCTCAGATGGTTGATGAGGTATACTCTAAGACAAAGGAACTTCTTGAGACAGGCAAATTTCTAACTTTCTTGGGAGGAGAGCATTCTGTTAGCATTGGCGTGCTAAGAGCTTTTTCCGAGAGATACAATGATTTGTCAGTCTTGCATTTAGATGCACATGCTGATTTACGTAAGGAGTATCAAGGTTCGCCGTTCAATCATGCATGTGCGATGCATGAGGTCTCGCAGCGCAACAATTTGGTGCAGGTGGGCATACGCAGCATGGATATTTCGGAGTTGGAGTATTGTGACAAAGCAAAGACCTTCTTTGCTCACGATATACACGGCAATGATGTGTGGATGGACAAGGCGGTGGAGGAGCTGGGCGACAATGTGTACATATCGCTCGACTTGGACGCACTCGACCCGTCTATTATGCCTAGTACGGGGACACCCGAGCCGGGAGGTTTGCAGTGGTATCAGTGCTTAAATTTGTTGCGCAAGGTCTTTGAAAAGCGCAATGTAGTAGGTTTTGACCTTGTGGAGCTTGCTCCCACAGTACAAAATCATGCTTCTACCTTCCTGGTGGTCAAGCTGTTTTATAAAATGTTGTCATATAAGTTTGCACATAAAATATAAAAGTATTATCTTTGCATCATAATATTGCGGGGTGGAGCAGTTGGTAGCTCGTCGGGCTCATAACCCGAAGGCCGTAGGTTCGAGTCCTGCCCCCGCTACTAAAGAAAAAGAGCTGACAAATATGTCAGCTCTTTTTTTTATGGTTGGAAAGTATAATAGTGCCGATAAAGATTCAAGACGGCACCTCAACAACAACATGGGACCTATCGGAGGTAACACCCGCATAAGCATTCCCAACGAAGCAGAACTTGATATATACTATAACCAAAGCTCCGGGAGCAACAACCTATACACATATTTGCGTGCAGCCTGCAATGAGAAAATACTGATTACTGTATCAGGCGAAACTATGACAACTCTTTCGGGCAGTTCACACTCTCAGGCAGAGGTGCACAAGGACACAAAAGAGGGAGGAACGCCTAATGGTTGGAATTGTAAATGTTCGGTTAAACCAACTCGCAAAGGAGTTACTGCAGTTCCCGATGGCGATGATAGTCCGACCGAAATTCCTTTGCCACTTAGAAACAATCCGGGTACTTCGGGGAAGCTCATCGA
>JBKECW010000056.1:0-29825 GCA_047975005.1 Bacteroidales bacterium
AAACATATAAATGATTATGATAAAGAACATTTTTTCCACTGTCGCTCTACTACTAGTGGGGCTAGCAGTTTCTGCTCAGAAGAGCGAAAAACCAAATATCCTAGTAATTTTTGGCGATGATATCGGGTGGTATAACCCCAGTTGTTACAACCTTGGTATGTTGGGCTATCAAACGCCTAACATCGACCGTATTGCAAAAGATGGAGTTTTGTTTACAGATGCCTATGGTCAGCAGAGTTGTACTGCAGGACGTTCTGCGTTCATTACAGGTCAGAGCCCTAAAAGAACAGGCTTATATAAAATAGGTATGCCGGGCGACGACTATGGTATTTCCGAGAAAGACCCGACACTAGCAGAATTGTTGAAGCCTCTAGGTTATTCCTCGGGTCAGTTCGGTAAAAACCACCTTGGTGATTTGGACAAATTCTTGCCTACAAATCATGGTTTTGATGTATTCTTCGGTAACCTTTACCACTTGAATGCAGAAGAAGAGCCCGAAAACGAAGATTATCCAAAAGATCCTGAGTTCAAGAAAAAATATGGTCCTCGCGGAGTTATCAAGAGCACTGCCGATGGGAAAGTTGAAGATACAGGACCTCTAACTTCAAAGCGTATGGAAACTGTAGACCAAGAATTCTTGGATGCAACGGTTGATTTCATCGAAGAAAAAGCTAAGAATGATGAACCATTCTTCTGCTGGTACAACTCTACTCGTATGCACAATTTCACTCACCTTAAAGAAGAATCTGCCGGTGTTACAGGTAAAGGACTATACGCAGACGGTCTTGTTGAGCACGATGCAATGGTAGGAGTACTACTTGATAAACTTGAAGAGCTAGGAATCGATGATAACACTATCGTTATCTATACTACCGACAACGGAGCTCAAAAATACACATGGCCTGATGGAGGAGTGTCTCCATTCAGAGGTGAGAAAGCAACAACATGGGAAGGTGGTATTCGTATTCCTTTCGTAATGCGTTGGCCTGAGCAGATTGAGTCGGGAAGAATTTGCAATGAGATTATCTCTTTAGAAGACTGTGTGCCTACGCTTATGGCAGCAGCAGGAGAACCTGATGTAGTCGGTAAGTTGTTGAATGGTTATAATGGTTTTAATGTGCATCTTGACGGTTATAACTTCCTGCCTTGGTTGAAAGGCGAAGAAAAGGAAGGACCACGCGAAACTTTCTTTGCTTATGTTGACGATGGTTCATTGGGAGCTGTTCGTTACAAAGATTTCAAATTCAACTTTACTACTCAAGACCATCCGGGTATGGATGCATGGACTCAGTTGCAAACAACTCGTAAAGCTCCGGAGATTGTGAATCTTCGTTCTGACCCATTCGAGGTAGCTCCGGACATTTCAATTTACTACGGTGATTGGATTAGCCGCAGAATGTTTATGCTTTCACCGGTAAAAGATATTGTAGCCAAGCATTTAGCAACCTTCAAAGACTATCCACAGCGTCAGGGAGGCGGTAGCTTTATGCCCGACACAAAATAGGTCTGACAATGAATGCACACGAGTCTATCGTACAGTTGCGCACACAGATGCAGCGGTCTATTATCGGTCAAGATGAGCTAATAGACCGCTTGATTCTGGTACTTCTTGCAGATGGGAATATGCTGATGGAGGGCTTGCCGGGATTGGCAAAGACTAGAGCCATAAAGACATTGGCAAAATCTCTTAATTGTGGTTTGAGTCGTATTCAGTTTACCCCCGACTTGTTGCCGTCTGACATTACAGGGACAGAGATATATCAGCCCGAAGCTGCCGAGAAATTTATCTTTCAGCAAGGACCAATCTTTAGCAATCTTATTCTTGCTGACGAGATTAACCGATCGCCTGCAAAGGTGCAGTCGGCATTGTTGGAAGCAATGGAAGAGCGGCAGGTATCGGTAGCAGGGAAGACCTATCCTATGGAGCGACTGTTTATGGTGATGGCAACGCAAAATCCTGTGGAGCAGGAGGGTACATATCCTTTGCCTGAGGCTCAGATGGATAGGTTCTTGATGCATGTGGTTATTGACTACCCCGATGATGCTTCGGAGCTTGAGATAATTCGCCTCAATCGTCAGGAGCAGTCTGTATCCAACGACAGCAGGCAAGAGCTTTTAAGTCCGGAGCTAATTTTTGAGGCACGCAAGGAGATAGCAGAAATATCTATTTCTGAGCCAATGGAACGATACATTGTAGATTTGATTTCAGCAACACGCCATCCTGATAAGTATTCAGAAGAGCTAGATGCGTGGATAGACTTTGGAGCTAGTCCTCGTGGCTCGATAGCTATTGACAGAGCTGCACGAGTTCATGCGTGGATGCATGGCAAGCAAGATGTTGAACCTGATAATATTAGAGCGGTGGTGCATGATTGCCTGCGCCACCGCTTAATATTGAGCTATGAGGCTAATGCAGAAGGCATTACTGCCGATAGGGTGCTCGATGAGATTCTAAAGCATGTTGCTGTTTTAGCATAAAATCATTGTATGGCGAGGAAAAAGGATCATAGCTCGGAGATTTTTGTATCGTTAGAGCAATTATTGAAAAAGGAGCATTCAGCCTCCTTTTTCGACTATTTGTCGCATAGACAGAAGGTTAACACTATATTGACGGGTAAGCACCGTTCAAAGCTGCGTGGACGAGGTCTTGATTTTGAGGAGGTGCGGCAGTATGTAAAAGGCGATGACATACGCAATATTGACTGGAAGGTAACGGCACGCACACAAAAGACACATACTCGGGTGTTTAGCGAGGAAAAAGAAAAGCCGACATTGATTGTTGTAGACCAAAGCAAGGCGATGTTTTTTGGAAGTGTAAAGTACACTAAGTCCGTGATAGCTGCGGAGTTGGCGGCTACGGTAGCATTCAGTGTGTTGAAGCAGGGCGACCGTGTTGGAGGGGTAATTTTGGCCGATGAAGGCATTGATGTGCTTATGCCAAAAAGAAACAGAAAGAATATTCTCCAATTTCTAAAAACTTTGGTACAACGCAATCAGGAATTAGAAAATTCCACACCTCTTCCTTTTGAGAATGTTTTGGAAGAAACACTCAGGCGAGTTAACAACATTGCCACCCACGATTTTATGGTAGTCATTATAGGGCATTTTCATCGGTATTCTCCAAAGGTTATTAAATATATCTCACAGCTTTCCACCCATAATGATATTGTTCTGATGAAGGTCTACGACCCGATGGAGCAGGTGCTTCCCCAAACAAAATTTATTGCGGGCAATCGTACTCATCAAATTTCTGTAAATGGCAGCGATAAAGCACTTAGTGAGGTGTACAGCGAGGGTTTTAATCAGGATTTCTATTCATTTCAAGAAGAAATGCGCAAGCACAGAATACCAATTTTGATGTTTGACACCACCGAAGATGTCGATGTTCAGTTGAAGCAGGTATTTAAGAAAAAAGGGGAGAGTTAGTTGAATTGTTGTAGGGACAGGGCATGCCCTGTCTGCTTAAGAAAATGATAAACACAGAGCAAAACATAAGGGATAGTCTTACAAATTCGCTGGCAGCAAATTTGCAGCCTCTGTATGAGCCTGATTCAGTGCAGTTTTCTTTCGATACTGTGGCTTGGAGAGTTTTGTTTGCTGTTGTATCAGTGCTAGTACTTGTTTTGATTTTTAGGATTATTCGTAGCTATGTCAGGGATGCTTATCGACGCAGAGCATTGGTGCAGGTCAACAAAGCCGTTTCTAACATGGAGATACTGATTATTTTGAAGCAGCTTGCCATGCAGGTTTATGGTAGGGAACGAGTTGCGTCTTTGTACGGCGAGTCATGGCTGTCATTTCTTGATAAAACCGGGAAAGGCATGAGTTTTTCAGAGCAAGAAGATAAATTTTTGAATATAGTTTATAATTCCGACAGCGGAGGAGACGGTATTGAGCCTGAGCTATTGTTGGGAGCAAAAAAGTGGATAAGAACCCATGCCCGAAAACTTTGAAATAGCATATTGGCAGGTATTTTTTCTGCTACCTTTGCCTTTGTTGGTGTACATGCTAGTACCACCGCTAAAGGTTCGTAGTGCCTCCTTGTTTCTGCCCACCTATAAAAAAGCGATAGTTTACACAGGGCAGAAGCCACGCAGGGCAGCATTGGTGCAGAGGCGCAACATTCCTATGTGGCTGGGCATGCATTTGGCATGGATTTTAATATTGTTGGCATTGAGCAGTCCGCGACTAGTGGGCGAACCTGAGATGAAGGTTAAGACATCGCGGAATTTCCTTGTTGTTGCTGATATTTCCTTTAGTATGGCACAGAAAGATTGGTATGTCGATGGGAAGAAAGTTCGACGCTGGGACGGGGTCAAGGATGTCATGCACGAGTTTATAAATAAGCGTGAGGGCGACAGGATGGGTTTGATATTCTTTGCATCGAATGCTTATGTGCAAGCTCCCTTTACTCCTGATTTGCAAGTTGTTGACCAAATGCTTGAAGAGGCTGATGTTGGCATGGCTGGGCAGATGACTTATCTCGGAAAAGCTATTACCAAAGGAGTTGAGATGTTCGATAAAGACACAATAAGCACCAAGGTGATGCTTCTGCTTACTGATGGAGTAGACGCAGGTACTGATATTTTGCCTATGGATGCTGCCGATATGGCAAAACTGGATAGCGTAAAAATATATACCATTGGCATTGGTAATCCCGGTAGCGGTGGGAGCGACCTGGACGAGCGAACACTTCAAGATATTGCAGAAATAACAAGTGGGCAATATTTTAGAGCTAAAGACCAAAAGCGACTGGAGGAGATATATGCAGAACTAGATAAGCTGGAACCTATTGAATATGAGGAAGAACAGAACCGTCCGATTACTCATTTATATCATTACCCCTTGTTGGCAGCCCTTGCATTACTGATGTTTATGCACACTGTACAATTGATAATTAAGCTGATGCGGAGCATTAGCAAAAAGGAGGTGTCGGATGTTTAGAGATATGTTTCCCATAATATGGAGTGATTTTCATTTTCTCCGACCGCAGTATTTGTACTTGTTGTTACCGCTTGCCTTTTTGTTTGTGCTGGGTTTATTGAGTATAAGGGAGAATGTCAGGTGGAAGAAAATCATAGCACCACATTTGCGTTCCTATGTAATTTCCAAAGGCAGCAATGTAGTGAGAGTGTGGATGCAGTTTGCGATGCTGATTGGATTTGGCTTTGCAATCTTAGGACTTGCCGGACCGACGTGGAAAAAGATTGAAATACCCGGTCAGAAACTGGAGACCCCATTGGTAGTGGTTTTGGATTTATCTGCAAGTATGCTTTCTGACGATATTCAGCCCTCACGACTTGAGCGTGCAAAATTCAAGATAAAAGACCTGATAAGACACAATCCTCGTGCGCGTATGGGTTTGGTAGGTTTTGCGGGAACGGCACATACTATTGTTCATCTGACAAAGGATTACAGCATTATAGAAAGTCATATCGAAACGCTGTCGCCGAAAACCATGCCCTACGCAGGTTCTAACCTCAAAGCAGCATTGGCACTAGCAGATACCCTCACCCAAGTGACTGATGCTCCGGGTGCTATACTTCTGTTTTCGGATGATTTTTCGGAATCTGAGAGGGTTTTGTTAAGCGTCTTTAAACAAGACAGTAAGAACAGTCTGATTATTGTTCCCATGAACACTCCTGAGGGTGCAGTGATGCCCGACAAAAGTCGTTCACAACTCAACGAAACTGTTTTGGCAAGTCTGAATAGTATCGAAGGTATTGAGGTTCAGCGTCCGACACTTGATGACAGCGATGTAGAGTATATTGCCAAAAAGATTAGTGATAATCTAATGTTTACGGAGAAGTCTCAGGAGAAAGAGGACGATTGGAATGACTATGGGCTTTTGTTCGTTATACCGGCAGCTCTCATTATTTTGCTTTGGTTTAGAAAGGGCTGGGTTTTATTCGGCTTCTTGCTTCCGCTGACTTTCACTTCGTGTAGCGACAATAGTAGATTTGTAGATTTATGGTACACTCGTGATTATCAGGGGCAGCGATTGAGCGACAAAGGCGAGTATAAGACTGCTGCACAGATTTATTCATCGGCGATGCGCAGGGGAGTTGCCTATTTCAAGGCAGGAGCTTACGACAAAGCTATTGATGCGTTTATGCAAGACACTACGGCTCAAGGGGCATACAATCTGGGTTTGGCTTATGCAAAAAATGGGAACTTTGCAGCAGCACGCTCAGCCTTTGATGCAGCAATAGAGAAAGACCCTGATTTTGAGGCTGCCAAGGAGAATTTGGAGGCAGTCAATAGCCTTTTGCCGGCTGTTGATGATATAAGTCTAAAAAATGCAGAGGAGTCTGATGGTTCTACGCCCGACAACAATACGCAGAACAAGGGAGAAGACTTAGGTGGTGGAGGACAGGAAGCCACAGAGGAGGATATGAAAAAACAACGGCAAGAAGAGACTGTCAAAAGTAATATCCACATGGGGAAAGAGATGGACGAAGTCCCAGATGATGTGCAAGTCAGCAATCAGAGGAACAAAGATATGATGATGCGCAAGGTTGACGACGACCCCTCATTGTTTTTGCAAAGAAAATTCAGGTATCAAGCCAAGAAAGAACATTTAACACCACCTGCCGATGCTAAAAAGTGGTAGAATATTATCTATTTTGTTTGTTCTGCCTCTGATTTTGGCAGCAGAACATTTGAATGCTCAAGGTCTTTGGACAAATGTGAGTGTAAACAAATCGAGTGTTTATGTCGGTGAACCTGTGCAAGTTACAATATCGGTTTATACAGAGACGTGGTTTACTCGTGGCATCGATATTGGCAATATTAATGTGAGCGGAGCTTTCTGCTCATATTTCAGACCTGTTAGTACTTCTGTAAAGCGGGACGGCAAGGAATGTCCTGGTGTTCAGCTGATATATAATGTATTTCCTTATGTTGAGAATGATATTATTTTCCCATCTTTGGAAATAGAGGTAGAAACTCCCAAAGTAGGGGATTACAAGGGAGTGAAGCACATTGTAAAAAGTCCGCAACGGAGGATTCAGGTGAAGCCGATACCTTCTGATATGAAAAGTAGCGATTGGCTAGTGGCATCCAACCTGATTGTAAGTGAGCGGTGGTCGGGTTCGTTGAGAAATGTAAAAGTGGGCGATGTGCTGAGTCGTTCCGTCGTTCGCAAGGCTTCGGGAACAGTGGCAGAGCTAATTCCTCCTTCGGTGTGGGACAGCCTGACGGATGTGAGTACTTATCCCGGAAAGAGCAGTATTAACACCTTCAAAACAAAAACATCAATAAGTTCACAGCGAGAAGAGAGTGTTAGCTATTTATTTGAGAAAGAGGGGACTGTTGTTATTCCCGAAAGGATTTATACATGGTACAACCCTGTCAGCAAGAAACTTTATAAGCGGACATTGAAAGCAGAGACGGTGGAGGTCAAAGCCAATCCCGATTTGGGAATGCTGTCGAGTATAAGAGATTCTTTACAGATGCAACAGCAAGAAATAGAGGTAGTTGAAACGAGTGCGAAGCCTCTCCTTATTTTGGGGCTTTCACCACGCAATTTTGCTCTTGCTTTAATATCAGTTTTAGTGCTTTGCTACTTTCTGTTGAAGATGATAAAATATTTGTTGAGGTCAGTAAAGAGTAGGAGAGAGGCGTATCTGCATTCGGAAGCCTATTATTTCGATAAGCTGAAAGGTGCAATAAGGCGAAAACGAGAGGCGGAAATAGTCAATGCTTTATACCGCTGGATTGACGAGTTGCAGCTAGACGAGCCGACCTTTAAGTTTTTACAAGTACTTGTCAATGATGTGGAGACCGATATTTCGGGCTTGACTGTCGATAAGCTAAAGTCAATCCGCATGAAACATCTACGGCAAAGCAAAGAAGTTTGTAAAAACAGATGGATAGCACCATTTTAGTTGCAAGTAACATAAGTCGGGTTCTGAATATCGATGCAAGGATAGTGTTTGGATTATAATTTTCTTGCATTTTCCAATAATAAAGACGATTTTTGCAATAAAAAATAGTATGGATAGGCTTATAGCATTAGACAAGCACCTACTGATATTCTTAAACGGCTTGGGTAGCGAGAGGTTTGATGTATTCTGGAAGATAATAACTGACCAATTTTGTTGGATACCGATTTTTGTACTTGCGTTGTATTTTATATACCGTAAGTTAGGCTGGAGGAATCTGTGCATTATAGCGTTATTTGTTGCTCTGTTGATAACCTTTGTGGATCAAACAACCAATTTGGTGAAGGCTTATTTTCAGCGCCCTCGTCCTTGCAGCGACCCTGAGATAAAAGACATGATTAGGATTGTGATGGAGCGGAGTTCCTACGGTTTCTTTTCGGGACACGCTTCGGGCTCAATGGCAAATGCCACCTTTGTTTTTCTTATACTTAGGAGATTTTATAGGCATGCATATCTATGTTTCATTTTTCCCCTGCTTTTTGCGTATAGTCGGATATATTTGGGAGTCCATTTTCCTGCCGATATATTAGTTGGTTATGCCTATGGAGCACTGTCGGGCTATGCTTTTTACAGATTGTATTGCTATTTGGGGAAGAAATACAAATTTGGGGTAGATATAGCTGAGAGAATAGGCGATTGATAATAGCTGTTCTCTGGCTTGGGCTGTTTGTACATATTTAGAGCGAGCAGCCGAACAATTTGATAATAATAATATGAACCGAAGAAGTAAAATAGACTCATTGCCTTTGGGCGTTTTCTTAGGGCTTATACTGCCTTTTATAATTTTCTTTGCTCTGAAGAGTTATAAATTTCCGAATATAAATTTGGAAGGATTAATTTCCAGCGTTGTTATGAGGGCGATATTTTATAGAATGACCTCGCTTAGTATGATACCGTCGCTTGTTTTATTCTTTATTTCTATTAAGACTAAAAAAGACAAGCTGTCAAGAGGTATTTTGTTGTCAACTATGTTGTTGGTTGTTACAATGGTTTGTGTTTTTGTATTTTGGTAGCTCTATTTGTAAGTTTGAGCAGGCTCTTGGAAGTTATTTCCTCAGAAGAGAGCAATATGATTTTAGAAAAGTAACAATGGCTATCAGCCTGATATTCGATAATCTGATGGTCCATAAATTGTAAGCAGATGAAGTATTTTATTGTGGCAGGAGAGTTGTCAGGCGATATGCACGGAGCAAGTCTGATGAGAGGGATAATAAAAAAAGATGCCAATGCAGAGTTCTCTTATATGGGAGGCGATTTGATGCAAGAGGTCTCTGGAGGAATGATAAGGCATTATAGATCGACCGCCTTGATGGGAATAGCGGCAGTACTTAAGAATTTATCTGTCGTGAAGCAGGCTCTTGATCAAGTAAAGAAAGGAATTGTAGATTATGAGCCAGATGCGATTATTCTTATTGACTTTCCGAGCTTCAATATAAAGATAGCAAAGTTTGCAAAAAAAAGAGGGATAAAGGTTTTTTATTATATCTCGCCTAAGATTTGGGCATGGAAAACCTGGCGTATCAAGAGTATAAAGAAATATGTAGACAAGATGTTGACAATATTTCCATTTGAGACAGATTTTTACAAGGCTTATGGAATGGATGTGGAGTATGTTGGCAACCCTCTTTTGGATAATATCAGGCGATTTAAGGATGCGGCAGTGTCTACTGAGCAATTTATAGTAGAGAATGGCCTGGATCCGCACAAAAAGATAATTGCACTTTTGCCCGGAAGCCGAAATCACGAGTTGAGGTTGAATTTGCAAATAATGCTAGAGGCTGTCAAGGATATGCATGATTTTCAGTTTGTTATTGGGGCAACACATGCAGTACCTCACGAGTTGTACAAAGAAATTACTGCCGATTATAGGGTGCAATTTGTAAACGATAAGACCTACGATTTGTTGAACAATGCTCATGCGGCATTAGTCACATCAGGTACGGCAACATTAGAAACGGGGCTTATAGGTTGTCCTCAGGTGGTTTTGTTCTATGTTAAGAATGCTTGGTTTTTTAAGTACATATGGAAGTATATCATAAAAGTTAAATGGGCATCTCTTGTTAATTTAATTCTGAATAAGGAAGCTGTAAAAGAACTAATTGTTCAGGATTGTACTGTTGAGAATACGCGAAAAGAATTACAGAATATACTTGACGGACCTGCGAGAGATATGGTGCTAGAAGATTATAAGAGGCTAAATGAGCTTTTGTTGCCGTATGGAGCAGCAGATAATGCTGGTAGGATAATAGTAGACTCTGTGATTTGAAGAGTGATATAATAAATTTTGTGCGTCTGTCGGATGATATGAATTTAGTATTTTATTTCTAGTTATCGTGCCTATCTTGTCAATAAGCAGGTATATCTCGTCAAGATAATTTTCTACTATGTGAGAATATGTTTCATGTAACATAGTTACTCTGTGCTCTGTGCTTGGCATAATATTGTAATGCAAGGTGAAATTAGTAATATGAATTGTATAGTAAAATTTGACTATGAATCGTTTTGGAATAATAGGCTATAAAAGAGACGTTCTGGATTATGTTGCAGAAATTAAGAAGAAATATCCTCATCTGCATATGAACGACCTTTACTTTTTAGGTAGTGGTGATGGAGAGCACCTGTATAGTGGAAATGTTGATGGATTTGTGCAGAATAATGATGCTGTTATATTATTGTCGCCAACGGATAACCTGAAGAGCTCATTGTTAAATTGGATTCAATACCAAACTCCAATATACTTGGATTTCTTCCCAGAGCTGACACCGGGTGATATAGACGAATTGGCAAAGGCTTGCGATGAGACAGGAGCAAATATTATAGTAAAGAGTGTATACCCATATGCCCTTAGTCTAAAGAGAGATCTAGACCTAGGCGAAGGAATACAATATATAAACTTTCGTCGGCATGGGATAGGTGAACTTATTTCTAAATCGGAAATCGTTAAAGACTTAATCACAATTCTGAATCTCTTCGGGCGAGATGTAAAGAATAGTGACGTGGTTGTTTATAAAAATAAGTCGGGGAAAGATGATGGATATACCATTTATTGCGAATTGTCTTATTATGGCTTCTACAAAGCAACACTCCTATGGAACATAGCGAGTCTGGATGATTGTTGTACGTTAGATATATACTCCAAAGAGCGGTATCTAAGTATAAATTTGAATCATACTAATTGTCGAACAGAGCCTAACTTGTCCAAAGCAATGGAAGAAAAAATTGAGTATAAGAGAGATATAATCAGGTTCTTTGATATCGTATCAGCCTTAGAAGTTGAGAACTCGTTTAAGTATATTGCTGATTCGTATCGAATTGCAAACAAGATTTTCAGCAGGCTGTAGTGTGAAATGCATAAACAAGGCGAGAAGAATATTGGCGCATGCATAATATTCCTCTCGCCTTGTTAGTTTATACCATATCTAGTACTCTTCTTCATTAAAGAAAAAGTCGTCATTGCTGGGGTAGTCAGGCCAAATATCTTCAATACTTTCGTATACTTCCCCTTCATCTTCTATTTCTTGAAGATTTTCTATTACTTCCAGCGGAGCTCCCGACCTTATTGCAAAATCGATTAATTCATCTTTAGATGCAGGCCAAGGCGCATCTTCTAGTTTTGAGGCTAATTCTAGTGTCCAATACATATTTATATTTTTATCGTCAAAAAAATGGTCGAATTTTTCCGCGAAAATATAAAAAAAAAATTAGCCTCAAATTTTTTATGCAACTATTTTTCTTAATTACTTACTTTTCCAATAAATATCTTCTTTGTTTTCGGCCACACTTATAACTCTAGATAGCGTAAATAGGTAATCAGATATTCTATTTAGATATTTAATCAGATTGGTGTCTATTTGTTCGTTGTCGCTTAATTCTACGACCCTTCTTTCTGCTCGACGGCAGATTGTCCTAGCAAGGTGGCAGTGCGCATTAGACATGGTGCTGCCAGGTAGAATAAAGGATTTCAAAGGTCTAAGGTCAGAAGACAAGACATCAATCTGTTCTTCAATCTTGCAAATGTCGATATCATTAATTTCATAAGGAAGCTTACTTGTATCGACAGATGCCAATATAGAGCCTATTTCAAATAGTTTGTGTTGAGTTTGTAACAGAAAATCTCTTTCTCTCAGAGGAATGTTTGAATTTATCAATATTCCAACTGCCGAGTTAAGTTCATCTACAGTCCCATATGCTTCCAAACGTAAGTCGTATTTTTTACGTCGCCCTCCATATGCTAAGGCAGTCGTACCATTGTCTCCTGTTTTTGTGTATATTTTCATCTGTTTATATTTTGTTTTTTAATTGTCATATGTATCTCGCCAATATAATCATACTTCTGTGTGAGACTTGTCTCATGGCTCGTTTCATGTATTTGTTTTTCTATATCATCATCGTCCTGTGTGCAGTTAGGCTTATAGCATAGAGTTTAAGGTCTACTGTATGTAAGTTTTAACGTGTATATTCTTCCAATTATTAATTACTTAAGTTAACTCTCGTTGTTTAAAATCTTTATGCTCCTATTTCCTCTGTATTTGGAGTTGTTTCCTCTGTAATTTTTCTTTGTGAAGATATGCAGTTTTTTTTATTTTGCAATAAAAAAAGGAGCCTTGCTTGCATGTTTTTAATAAGAGTATTGTTGGTGTGCGTTTGTGTGTTGCAGTGCATTGTTCTTTTTGTTGTCGGGGAATAAATTATTTAAAAAAAATAGGAGATTATGAATTATTGCTTTGTAATAACGCTAAAAAGTTTACTTTTGTCTTTACATATATACCTATTTGGTGGTATTAATTGTATGTCTAGGTTTTTAATTTGTTAATATGAAGATAGATATTAGAGGAGATAAGTTAGATGATGTCCAGATTGTAGGCGATAGGGTTTTGATTAGACCACTAAGCAAAAAATCTAAGACTCAGAGTGGCTTGTATTTACCACCAACCGTTTCCGACAAAGAAGAGTTGCGTAGTGGTTATGTCATAAAAGTAGGTCCGGGCTATCAGGTTCCCTCAAGTGAAGCGGATGAACCGTGGGATATTAAGGGCAATAAAGCTAAATACATGTCCTTGCAGGCCAATGTTGGCGATTTAGTTGTCTTTTTGTCTAAAAGCTGTTGGGATATAGAACTTCAGAATGATAAGTACGTCATAGCCCCACACGGTGCTATTTTAATGCTTGTTAGAGACGAGGGCTTATTTTCTTGAGGCTCTATTAATGGATGATAATTCTTTTTTTTGTAGATTTGTGGATGCTGTATAATTAAATATTGATAAAATGGATACTAACGAGATCAACAAGAACTTAAATGAAACGTCTCTGAACGAGACAGACGAGAAAGTTGTGAGTAATGAGGAGAATGGCACTGAAGATGTTGTTTCTGATAAGGAAGACGTAGCGACTGTTGACGGAGATAGTGCCAAGAGTACTGCAGATCAAGGAAATGTCGAAAAAATCACCGATACTACATCTAAGGATGACACCGATGCAGATGAGATTGCTTCGGATATAGGCGATGCAGCAGGACAAAATGGTGTTGCAAAAGAAGTCGATTACAACTTATTAGATTACGTTGGCTTGGTTAATGCCCTACGTGACGTGATAGCAACAGATGCAAGCCACGAGTATGTACAAGGTCGAATAAAAATAATACAAAGTGTATTTTACAGCAAGTTGAGAGACGAGCGCAAAATAGCACGTGATAAGTATATCGAACTGAACGGCGATGACAGTGGCTATGAGGTAGAGCCAAATGTATATGAGAACGACATAAAGAACTTTATCAAAGAGTATAAGTCAAAGAAAGCCCAAGATAGAGAGAAGGAAGATGCTCAAAGAGAAGCAAACTATAAAGAGAAACTCTCCATAATAGATGATATAAAAAATCTTGTGGAGAAAGAAGAGACCTTAAACCAAACGTTCAACGAGTTTAGAGAGTTGCAAGAGCGTTGGCGACATATTGGAGATGTGCCACAAGTGCACGTAAAGGATATATGGCGACAATATCATTTCAACGTAGAGCTTTTCTATGATTACGTAAAAATAAACAAGGAACTCAGGGAGCTGGATCTTAAGAAAAATTACCAATTAAAGACCCGTATTTGCGAAGAAGTTGAGAAACTAGGAGTTGAGGAAAATGTAAATAAGGCATTTAATGAGCTTCAGCGTTTTCACGAGCAGTGGCGCGAAATAGGCCCTGTTCCTCGCGATGTGAACGAGGAAATATGGGACAGATTCAAACAAGCAACAAAAATCATAAATAGTAGGCATCATGAGTTTATAGGTTCTCGCAGAGAGGAAGAAAAAAAGAACTTAGAGAATAAGGAGGCATTGTGCGAGAGATTACTCATGCTACTAGAAAACGCGCCAGAGAGGCCAAAGGACTGGGATGCTGTGACTAGTGCAGTTGTGTCGATTCAGGGCGAGTGGCGAGCTATTGGCAGAGCACCAAAGGGAGATCACGAGAAGATTTGGAAACGATTTAGAGGACTGTGTGATAACTTTTTCGACAAGAAGCGAGAGTATTTCTCGGGTCAGCGAGAAGAAAAAGATAAGAACTATAAATTAAAACTTGAGCTTTGTGAAAAAGCAGAGGAACTGCAAGATAGTTCCGAATGGGGAAAAACTACAGACAAACTAATACACCTGCAGAAAGAATGGAAAAAAATAGGTCCTGTAGATGTAAAAGTGAGCGACAAGGTATGGACACGATTTAGGGCAGCATGCAACAAATTCTTTGATCGAAAGAAACTCGAATTTGCAGGAGCTATTGAAGAGGAGCAAAAGAATCTGGAGAGCAAACTTCTTGTAATAGACAAGATAAAAGCCTTAGAATCTACAGATCAATACGAACAGGACTTAGAGGCACTGAAAGCATTGCAAGAGGAATGGAATCTAGTCGGATTTGTCCCATTTAAAGAAAAAGACAGAATCTACAAGAAGTATAATGAGGCTCTTGATGTGGCATTTGGTACTCTCAGAATAAACAAGCAGGAGCAGAGAATAATGGATTTGACCAGCAGGGTTAAAGGAAAGGGGCTTAATGAGAATCAAATCTATAGAGAACGAGATAAGTTAAATAACAAGCTAAGGCACTTGGAAGAGGAGAAAATACTACTCAACAATAATGTAGGATTCTTTGCAAATACGAAAAATGCCGAAGCGCTAATACAGGATGTAAATAGAAAAGTTCAAGATATTGAGACGCAGATACTATCTATTAAAGATCAGATAAAAATCATAGATCAGTCCTTATTCGAAGATGATGAAGATTAAATAATTCATGCAACTTAATGGTTTTTAAATAGATTTATATGAAACTGGGAGATTTATTATTCTCTATCTTAGAGAAGCAGGGGGTTGTCGTTATTCCTAATTTTGGAATTATAGTCGAAAATAAAAGGAGTGCAAAGATTATAGATGGGAAAGTAACACCGCCCTCTTCCGATTATCGTTTCAATTGCACCAACACTGCCGATGACGGAGTCTTGGTATCAAGCTGGGCAAGAGTGAAAAATACATCGTATAATGATGCCAGAATAGATGTATACAAGCAAATAAAAGAATTAGGAGTAGAATTGTTTGATAAAGGGCATGCCAATCTTGATGGACTTGGTAGTTTTAAGTTGACAAAAAACAATAAAACGGAATTTACAATAGATAAATCTATGCTGAGTCCTGAGAAATTTATTGACAACGCTGTAGCAATATCTTCTGTCGGGAAAAAGGAGAAAAAGAATACCGTAAAGCCTAAGCCTAAGAAACAAGATAAAGCAAACACTAAAAAAAGAAAAGGCGGATTTGTTATTTGGGGTATATTGATATTATTGTTGCTGTTGATTGGGGCTTGGTTTCTAATGCCGACAGATACACGCAACAAGTTAGTCGCTGACGCAGAACAGTCGCTGACAGCCTTTGATGCAAAGGATAATGCCGGTATTGATGCCGACTCTGCCACAGATGTAAATGCCATCATTATGGATACTGCACAGATCTTGATTGATAGCTCTGTTTTGAATGATACCCTCATAAATGCAAATCATCCCACTGTTGACGATTCACCTATGCCGGGGGCTGACGAGTTTTATACATTAGAAATGACCGATTCTAAATTCTTTGTCATTGCAGGGCAATTTAGTTTAAAGTCAAATGCCGAAAGTCTGTACCGAAGCCTGAAAGACAAAGGCTATACTCCAGTGCTTATGGGTAAGCATTCAGGACTCTACCAAGTAGCGATAGGTGGATATACAAAACGATTCTCTGCTGATAGCTTGGAGCTGACATTGCGTAACTCAACGCAAGTAAAAGATTGTTGGGTACTAGATCTTAGCAGTCAAAGATAAACAGCTATACATGATTTAGACTCTTGGCAAGTCTATACCTGTTAGTTTTCTGTACAGCTCAAAGGCGTACACATCTGTCATCCCGGTGATATAGTCCAATACATATTGCGACTTGTGGTATGCAGAGTCGCAAGATGGAGTATATTGTTCGGGTATTAATGATAGTAGTTTTATAGAATTCAGTTGTTTAGGATTAGTAATGGCATAGAAGAACTCGTTGAGCAGAGTTTTTATTACCCTGTGTCCAAGTATTTCTACTTCTACTACCGATGGGTTATTATAAATCTTCTCGACGGAGAATTGTCTCAACTCCTTACATTTCTTCAAAATATGTGGGTCTGTTGCATCTATCAGAGCCTGGGTGAAAGTACCTGCTAGTATTTCTCGTTCGTTTCTGATAAAAACTTCTGAGCAGGAGTTTATTAACAAGCCTATTACAGATGCACGCAGATAGGAGATTCTTTCGTTGTTGTCTGTTACTACTTTAAAATTGTTCTCTATCTCTCGTATCTGATGCTTGTTGTCGGGTGTATCCAGAAAATTGAGGAATATATCTTTAGTCGTTTTATAATCAAAGATCTTCAACTTATAGGAATCCTCCAAGTCCATCACCTGATAGCATATATCGTCTGCAGCCTCCACTAAGTATACCAGTGGGTGCCTAACTCGCTTTGTAGGTTCTTCTGATATAGTTTTGATCCCTAGATTGTTGGCTATTTCATTGTAAGTGGCTTTTTCGCTTTGAAAGAATCCAAATTTCGGTTTTGTAGCGAGAATAGATTCATAGGGGTACTTTACCATCGAGGCTAGAGTAGTATAGGTAAGGGCAAAGCCTCCAGCTCTACGTCCAATGAATTGATGACTAAGATTGCGGAAGGCATTGGCATTTCCGTCAAAATGAGTGAAGTCTGCAAATTCTTCTTCTGTCATCTGACTTTTTAGTTCCTGTCCATTACCATTTCTGAAAAAATTGGCAATGGTATCCTCTCCGGAATGCCCGAAAGGAGGATTGCCTAAATCGTGAGCAAGACAAGCTGCTGATACTGTTGAGTCTATTTTATTTATAAGTGAACTGGGCGATGATGTTTTTTCCCTGTTGAATAGATGCTCCGACACAATATGTCCCAACGACCGTCCGACGGAGGCGACTTCTAGGCTGTGCGTCAGCCTATTGTGAACAAATATGCTCCCCGGTAGAGGAAAAACCTGAGTCTTATTCTGTAAACGTCTGAATGGCGACGAAAATATGATGCGGTCGTAGTCTCGCTGAAACTGAGATCTATCATCCTTTTTCTCAATATTTTTATTACCCAATCTTTGGGTCGAAAGAAGTTGCTCCCAATTCATCATTGCATTCAGATACTAAAATGGCAGGTCGTCGTCTTGTGACTCTTCTGGTGGAATATCATTTTCTGTGTATGCGGGGAAAGGGGCAGAGTCTTCGCGCACTTGATTTACATTTGTCCCCATTTTTTCTATTCGCCACGCATTGATGTTGTGGTACCATTTCCCATTAAATTCTCTAGACTCCAAGTTAAAAAAGACTTCGACAATGTCGCCTATTGCAACATCGGAAACTAGAGAAGTTTTATCTCCAAAAAGAGTGAAGCATACACTTTTGGGGAACTGGTCATCACTCTCTATTACAAATTCTTGTTTTTTCCATTCTTTCCCAGCTTTACTGGTACCTGATTGTTCTGCTAGTATTTGCGCTACTTTGCCTTTTATGCTTAATGTCATGTAATTGAAATTTAAAAAATAGCCATTGTAACATATATGTAGCTACAATGGCTATTATAAAAATAATATTATCGTTATTTATTGTGCCTCTGATGCTTTTACAATATCTAAAAGATCTATCTCAAATATTAGAGCACTACCTGACTCTATCGGGCTTCCTTGTCTAGTGTTCTTTCCATATCCTAAGTCTTGTGGTATATAGACTTTCCACTTAGAGCCGATAGGCATCAATTTTAGAGCTTCGGAGAAACCTTTTACAACACCGTTTACGTTAAATGTTGCAGGCTGACCTCTGTCTATTGAAGAGTCAAATTTTGTTCCGTCTATAAGAGTTCCTGTGTAATCTACTTTTACCTCGTCTCCATCAGTAGGTATTGCACCGGTTCCTTCTTTTAATACTTCGTATTGCAATCCTGACTCCGTTACTATAATTCCATCACGTTTAGCATTCTCAGCTAAAAAATCCTCGCCTTTCTTTAGGTTCGCATCGAAAACTCTTTCAGACGCTTTTGTAGAATAGGCTTGTAAAACTTCATTAGCTTGCTCGGGCGTTAGTTGAGATTTCTCTAGTTTCGCTAGGTCTTTCTCTGATAACAATGTTTTTATTGCAGAAAGAACGATGTCCATATTTAGGTTTTCACTTTCTGGAATAGAATTCAATTGCTGATTGCCATTGCCCCCTATAAATAGACCTATTGCGTAACTTACTGAGTCTGTCTCAGTTTTTAATGAAACTGTGTCGCTGATGCCATTGTTGCCATTTGTACATGCGGTGATTGCGCCTGCCAATAGCAGAGCCGGTACTACTAAAAGATTTTTCTTCATTGTTTTTGTTTTATATTTCTTGAATTGTGTTGATGCTACTAATAAAAACTCCGCAAGTTACGGCTAATATTTGTTATATTAAAATAATTGTCTTGTCTAGTTATGTTCGTTTTTACACTACTGATCTCTCCAGTTTTTCCTTTTGTCAATCTTTAAGTCACTTAACATTGAGGAACTAGCTCTAATTGTAAAGCCGTAAGATGTTCTAGGTCCGAATGGTATAAAATTTAAATTAAATTCCCAGCAATGTAAATTTCTCGATAAATTAAACGACGTATAGGTCAACTCTTTTGCCGTAAAGTCATAACCGGAGTTGAAAGAAATATTCCACTTCGAGGTTAAACTAAGGGAACCCGTAAAATTCAGGGTTTGACTGATTTGATAATCAGTAAATCTATTTGGATTCCTGTACGAAATAGAATAGTTGAAGCTTAACCTCCATGGAATATCGAAATCGGCGTACGCATTATATCCTAGAAAAGGATTTAATATTGATTGCTCATATCTTTGGTCGCGCCGTTCCCTTATTTTTTCTTTGCCATCCTTCGAGCTAAAATCCATGCCAAATGCCGTGCTAACACTTGTGAGGCGACCTATCTTGCCTAAGCCTTTGCCATTCTGCCACATAAACTGATTTATTTTTCTTCCTGTTGAGTCTGTGTCGTAGGGGTCAACATTGAAAGAAAAATTTAAGTTTAAGTCTCTTATGCTAGTTCTAATATTTCCGCTTATTGTCGATAAGTTTAAAGAGTCAGCAACAAAATTATAACTAGAGCTAAGACTTAGGTCTACAATCTTGAACTTTGTGTATTTCTCTGCATTCTCGGTTGTGTCCTTAGAGTTAGATTTCTTGCCTTCTAAACTGTTTAGCAAGCTCATGCTCATCGAGGAGCTTTCGCTTCCTGATTTTCCATTGCTGCCAGTAAATACATTATAGTACTGTCTTTCGCCGTCTTTATCCACATAGTAATCGTAAAAGCCATATTTGTCGTCAGTGAAGTCGGGCTTGAAACTAAAGGATACCGATGGTGTAATCTTATGGCGTATGGCTTTTAGTTTCCAATTGGGATTTTTCATGGTATACATACCAAAGAAATTTGTCGAAGCATTCAGCCCAAACGAATAATTATAATATCTACCGAAGTTCATCTCTTGTTCAGATACTACAGTTGTATCTATTGTTCCATCTGTCAAAGTGTCAGTACTCAGTCCCTTTTTATATCTCTTTATGTACCAGTCTTCATCGTAACTTATTGATGGGCTAATGTTTATGACTCCAAATAAGTTCATGGAGGGAAGTCCAATGCTAATATTATTATTTATACTATTGTCCCAGTCCTTCAGGTAATTCATGTCGAACAGTTCGTTCTCTTTTACATTATTGATAGAGTTTTGTGCTGCCAGTCCGTAGGAAAAAGTAAATTGGTCGTACCATTTACTTCTTCCACTTTTATTTAGCCATTTAAATGGATAAATCCTATTCATAGTGAGGTTTAAACTCGGCAAACCTAGTGAAATGGTGGAGTCTCTGGAGTTCTGTGAGTGCCGTGCCGATATTGTCAGGTTGAAAGGGCTGTTCTCCCAACGTTTGGAAAATGAAATACTTGATGATTTTTGTTGTTGAAGATAGGAGTCGGAATTATATGAATTCTCCCTATCATATGATGAGCTTGATAAGTTTACATTGGCAGAAAACGAGGTGCTCGGATTGGCTTTTGCATCCTGACTAAAGTTCCATGTCAGGCTGTATCCCTTACTCTCTGAATACGAGTCTGATATTTCAGGATCGCCAATTTTGTTTGCGTTGTAAGAAAAATTTAGACCTCCCGAATATTTGTATCGTTTCTTGTAGTTTGTGCTCAATTTTACGCCCCACGAGCCCATTGTGTATATTTCGCCAAGTGCGGTAATGTCAAAATACTCTGATGCCGCCAAATAATAACCAAAATTACGCAAATAAAACCCCCGACTTTTCTCCTCGCCGTAGGTCGGTAGAATAAACCCTGATGAATAACTAGGTGTGCTAGGAAAGAATCCGAAAGGTATATATAGTGGAATATGAACGTCCTCGAATACCATGTGGGCAGGACCTGTAATAATTTTATCCCCTTTTATGTATTTGCCTCGGCTAAGTTGCATATAGAAGTGTGGGTGATCGGCATCACACGTTGTGTATTTCCCATTCCGAAGCAACATCTCGTCTTCAGATACTTTCTTTGTCCATTCGCTATGGATGTATCCTCCATCCTGTTCGGTTACAACATTCTCAATTATTCCTTTCTCCGTTTCAAAATTGTATCTCATTTTCAGAGCTTCATATTCGGAGCCATGGTCAGTGAAGACTGGATTGCCTGCAAGATTCCCCGATGTGTCTTGTACGCCAATGGCAGATAACTCCTTTTTATTAAAGTCTATTTCAATGTGGTCGGCCTTTAGATTTATTTGGTCATAGGAAATATTGCCATCCTTATAAATGAAAAATTTTCTAGTTTTCATAAATATTATTCCCGAATCCTGCATTGTGTATTTTACAGGGAAGTCGAATATCTGATTTTTATTGACAACGGAGTCCGATTCGGTGCTGTCTGTAGGCATACTGTCGGATAATGAGACCAAAGAGTCTGCATCGATGGAAAGCGAATCGAGTACGTTTTCAGTCATGCTCATAGCATTCGCTTTAAACACGATGAACATCAGTATTAATATTATGTTTAGACTAATTATTCTTGTCATATATCTCTGCAGAATGTCACAAAAATACGATAAAATACTTCACGAAGACTATTTTTTAGCTAATCTTTTTATTTGTAAAACATCTAGCAAAAAATAGAATAAGGCATATTGATTTTATATTTTGAGAGTTACCGCAGAAAAGCTAAATATAATATATCGCTTTGCAGATGATCAGCCTCAATATTCTGGTAATGCAGCATTCAAAAAAAAACGTGTCTCTATGGATTCTTATGTTTTAAGCATAAAATCGACGATTAATAGGCAAAAGTCCAAAAAAATAAATAAAACAGGTGTCTATCTCAAAGACTAAATTAGAGTATGCGGGAAGAAAATAACTGGTGTATATTCTGATGAAACGTTATACTTGCTGTTCTGTATCTGTATTTTATATCTCATGTAAGTAAGATTTAATATATAATTTGATAAGATAAGTAGAAGAAAAATTTTCCGATAAAGTTACTACCTTTGTGGCGTATAAAAAAAATGAATTATTATGTCTCTTATTGATAATATCAAGAAACTTAGGGAGCGTAAGTTACTAGTGTCCAAGGGGGGTGGCGATAAAGCCATCGAGAAACAAGCGGCCATGGGAAAACTTACTGCAAGACAACGGATTGAAACTCTTCTCGATAAAGGTTCTTTTCAAGAGTATGACATGTTTGTAGAACATGTTGCCCGAGATTTCGACATGGACAAGAAAGTGCTTCATGGTGATGGCGTTATTATAGGTACAGGAGCTATTAATGAAATGCCAGTGTGCATATTCGCCCAAGATTTCACCGTAGCAGGAGGTTCGTTAGGGCTAATGCATTCGCGCAAGATAACCAAAATAATGGATCACGCCCTGAAAATGAGAATGCCCCTGATAGGCATTAACGATTCTGGAGGTGCCCGTATTCAAGAAGGAGTAGATTCGCTTGCTGGTTATGGAGAAATATTCTTTAGAAATACAATAGCCTCAGGTGTAATACCTCAAATTTCAGTTATTCTCGGACCATGTGCAGGAGGAGCTGTGTATTCGCCGGCTTTGACTGATTTTGTATTTATGGTGGAGAATATCTCTAAAATGTTTATCACCGGTCCAAATGTAATTAAGACTGTGCTTGGCGAAGAAATATCAGCCGAGGCACTTGGTGGTGCGAGAGTACATTGCGAACATACAGGGAATGCCCATTTCTTTGCAAAAACAGAGGTTGAGTGCCTTGAACAAATTAAAGCCTTGATGTCTTATATTCCAAGAAGCAATCAGCATAAGGCGGTTAAACAAGAGGAAGCCGAGCCACATAATGCGAATATCGGCAAATTAGTGCCTAACGATCCGCGTGAACCATATGATGTTCGTGGTGTCATAAAAGGAATTGTTGATAACGCCGAGTTCTTAGAGGTGATGGAGCACTTTGCCAAGAATATAGTTATCGGATTTGGTAGAATAGGAGGCGAGTCAGTTGGTTTCATTGCTAACCAACCGGCTGTGATGGCAGGTGTACTAGATTGCGATAGCTCAGACAAGGCTGCACGATTTATCAGATTCTGCGATGCTTTCAATATTCCAATGGTAACGCTTGAAGATTTACCGGGATACCTTCCTGGAATTGATGAAGAGTACGCCGGGGTAATACGTCACGGAGCAAAACTCCTATATGCGTATAGCGAGGCAACCGTTCCATTGATAACTGTGATATTGCGTAAGGCCTATGGTGGTGGTTATATTGCAATGAACTCTAGGCATCTACGTGCTGATTTTGTTTTCGCATGGCCAACAGCAGAAATTGCAGTAATGGGACCCGAAGGTGCTGCCAACATAATATTCAAAAAAGAGATTGACTCGGCAGAAAATCCAGAGGAAATGCGCAAACAGAAGATTGAAGAATATAAAGAAAAATTTGCCAACCCTTATGTTGCCGCTTCAAGAGGATATGTCGACGAGGTAATAGAACCTAACGACACTCGTGCTCGTATACTTCATGCTCTGAAGGTGTCGGAGTGCAAAAGCCAATCTATACCTAGCAAGAAACACGGTATACCGCCGTTTTGATATTTGCTTAAAAGGCGAAGTAGCAATAGCAGTGTTGTATAATTAATAATGAAACTAGTAATAGGCATATTGCCAAAAAGTTATAAGAATGAGTTATTTTAAAAATCCAAATCATATAACGGCGTTTATTCCCGGCACTATCGTGGAGGTGAAAGCAAAAGAAGGAAAGAATACAAAAAAAGGAGAAGTTTTGCTTATCTTAGATGCCATGAAAATGAATAATAGGCTGGAAATGCCATTTGATGGCAAAATTGTCAAGGTGAATGTATCTCCTGGCGAGCGAGTCGCCAAGAATACCGTACTAATAGAAGTAGAGCCAATAAAATAAATATTAATAGCGACCTTTCGTTGAGGGTCGCTTTTTTTTGACTTATTCAGTATGAATACAAACAATAGAGAACTAATAGAATATTTGCACACTTTTATTAGCGAGAGCAGGTCAGAGCAGCTGATTGAAAATATCAAATACCGCACCCGCTATATTTCTGTTGTCCTCGAAAATATTTATCAAACACAGAATGCAAGTGCTGTACTGCGAACATGCGACTGCTTTGGTGTGCAGGATGTACATATAATCGAAAATGAACACGACTTTGAACTGAACCCAAAGGTTGTGAGAGGTGCTTCAAAATGGTTATCTTTGCATAGATACAACGAAAATACTAATAATACATTTGAGGCTTTGTCGAAACTCAAAAAGAATGGTTATAGAATTGTCGTTACATCACCACATGCAAAACAGTGCAATTTTGATACTTTCGACTTAGAGAAAGCTAAGTGCGCTTTTGTGTTTGGAACCGAAATGCATGGTGTCAGCGATACTGCTAAAGAACTTGCCGACGAATATTTTTATATTCCAATGGTGGGATTTACCGAGAGCTTAAATATCTCTGTGTCAGCAGCTGTGATAATTAACCATTTTACTCGGGAGCTGCGGAAACTTGGGATTGGAGTGTTGAGTGATAGTGAAAAAGAAGAAATAGAATTGGATTGGCTGAATAAGTCCATTAAGTCATACGACCTGATTGTAAAAGAGTATCAAGCAAGAATACAGGATGTTAGACCTTAGATATTGGACTAACGCCGATAGCTACTGACCATAAAATAGAAAATAAATAAAATATAGATATGTCGAACTTTAAAGATGCAAAACTAGTACTTGAAGATGGCTCTGAATTTCAGGGTAAGTCTTTTGGATACGACAAATCAGTTGCCAGCGAGGTAGTGTTCTACACGGCAATGGTAGGATACCCCGAGAGCCTTACAGACCCATCATATACAGGGCAAATTCTTGTGCCAACTTTCCCGATGATAGGAAATTATGGAGTCCCCTCAAATGACAAGGACGAACACGGAATCGAGAAATTCTACGAATCTCATAAAATCCACGCTTCCGGACTGGTAATACAAGACTATTCAGCAGAGCATAACCACTGGAATGCCGACAAAAGTTTGGGCGACTGGCTGAAAGAAAATCAAGTGCCGGGTATCTTTGGTATTGATACCCGCCTACTGACAAAAAAACTTAGAGAGCAAGGCTCTATGCTTGGAAAAATTATAATCGAAAACCAAGATATTGATTTTGTAGACCCCAATAAGGACAACCTCGTTGCCATTGCCTCATGCAAAGATGTTGTAGAATATGGCGACGGCGACAAAACTGTTGTGCTTGTCGACTGCGGTGTGAAGAATAATATCATCAGGTGCTTGCTAAAACGTGGAGTAAGGCTTGTAAAAGTGCCATGGGACTACGATTTTACAACTCTTGAGTTTGACGGACTGTTTATGTCAAACGGTCCCGGCGACCCTGCGCTGTGTGATGCGACAGTCAATAATTTGAAAAAAGCATTCGATATGGGGAAACCAATAATGGGTATCTGCCTTGGTAATCAGCTTGTTGCTCGTGCGGCAGGTGCGGAAACCTATAAAATGAAGTTCGGACATCGTAGCCACAATCAACCCGTATTGCTCTGTGGTACAAATAGATGCTATATTACATCGCAAAATCATGGATATGCAATAAATCAAGATACATTGCCCAACGATTGGCAGCCCTTGTTTATAAATGTAAATGACGGCACTAACGAGGGTATAAAGCATAGCTCGAAACCAATATTCTCAACCCAATTCCACCCCGAAGCAACTAGCGGACCTGTGGACACGGAGTTTTTGTTCGACGAGTTTGTAAACTCTCTGTATTCTATCAACAATTAAGAAATAGAAAAATGACGATAAGTAAGCATATAAAGAAAGTAGTAGTTCTCGGCTCGGGAGCTCTTAAGATAGGTGAAGCCGGGGAGTTTGATTATTCTGGTTCGCAGGCTCTTAAAGCATTGAAGGAAGAGGGAGTGGAAACGGTGCTCATAAATCCGAATATTGCAACAATTCAAACATCCGAAGAAATAGCCGATAGGGTATATTTACTGCCTGTTACTCCCGAATTTGTGGAGGATGTGATAAAAAAAGAAGCTCCTCAAGGCATACTCCTTGCCTTTGGCGGACAGACTGCTCTGAATTGCGGAGTGGCATTGTTTGAGGCGGGAATCTTAGATAAATATAATGTCGAAGTGGTCGGCACTCCCGTTCAGGCTATTATCAACACCGAAGATAGAGATATATTTGTTCAGAAACTGAATGAAATAGATGTGAAAACTGCGAGAAGTATCGCTACCAACAATCTTGACGAAGCATTCAATGCAGCACATAAATTGGGATATCCCGTAATACTCAGAGCTGCATATACTCTTGGCGGTCTTGGCAGTGGCTTTTGCGAAAATGACGAGGAACTCGCTAAACTTGCTAAAAGTGCATTTGCATACTCGCCCCAAGTCTTGGTAGAGGAGTCTCTGAAAGGCTGGAAAGAGGTTGAGTATGAGGTGGTAAGAGATAAGTGCGATAACTGTATCACCGTTTGTAATATGGAAAACTTCGATCCGCTCGGAATACACACAGGCGAGAGTATCGTTGTCGCTCCATCGCAAACAATGACCAACAGCGAATACCATAAACTGAGAGAAATATCAATTAGAATAATTAGGCATATCGGAGTAGTGGGAGAGTGCAACGTGCAGTTTTCGTTAGACCCGCAATCCGAAGATTATCGTGTTATCGAAGTGAATGCCCGATTGTCGCGCTCCTCAGCTCTTGCATCAAAGGCAACAGGATACCCGCTAGCATTTGTGGCGGCAAAACTGGGATTGGGCTACGGTCTGCACGAGCTTAATAATTCGGTTACAAAAGTAACCACTGCGTGCTTCGAGCCTGCTTTAGACTACTGTGTGGTGAAAATTCCTCGCTGGGACCTAGGGAAATTCTCGGGCGTTACTCAAAAGATTGGAAGCTCCATGAAGAGTGTCGGCGAGATTATGGCTATTGGACGAACATTCGAGGAGGCTATACAAAAAGGTATCAGAATGACCGGAAACGGCATGCACGGCTTTGTTGCCAACAATAAATCCATGACTGAGAGTGAAATAGATACTGAACTTTCCAACCCGACCGACAAAAGAATTTTTGCCATTGCTCATGCTTTTGAAGCAGGATATTCAGTCGAGAAAATTCATGACCTGACGAAAATCGATAACTGGTTCTTGTCAAGGTTGGAGAATATATTTAAAATATCGAAAAGACTGGAGCAAACCGGCAAGATAGAAAATATTGATATTGCTTTGCTTTTAGAGGCAAAAAAAGCAGGCTTCTCAGATTTTCAAGTTGCACGCCTTGCAGAAAAACTCCCCGACGAGCAAATGAAAGATGCTCCGATAAGAGCTAGAAATTACCGCAAATCGCAAGGTGTCACCCCTTGGATTAAGCAGATAGACACTCTGGCAGGCGAGTATCCTGCTCAGACGAATTATCTATATACCACTTATCATGGTTCTGAACATGACATAGAGTTTGAAAAAGACGGGAAGTCTGTAATAGTACTTGGTTCAGGGGCTTACCGCATTGGCAGCTCGGTAGAGTTCGACTGGTGTTGCGTGAGTGCAATAAATTCGGTACAAAAGTCCGGCTATCGTTCGGTGATGATTAACTATAATCCCGAAACAGTAAGCACTGACTATGACAATTGCGACAGACTATACTTTGACGAGCTTAGCCTTGAGCGTGTTCTTGACATTGCCGACCTCGAAGCTCCAAAAGGAGTAATAGTGTCGACAGGCGGACAAATACCGAATAATCTCGCCCTTAAACTTCATCGGCAGAATGTGCCGATTCTGGGAACTTCGCCTATTAAAATCGATAACGCCGAAGACCGACAGAAATTTTCGTCACTGCTTGATAACTTGAAGATTGACCAACCACGTTGGAGCGAGCTTTCCACCATCGACGATATTTATGGCTTTGTCGACAGAGTGGGCTTCCCCGTGCTTATCCGACCATCGTATGTGCTGTCGGGGGCAGCAATGAACGTTGTGTCAAATAAAGACCAATTGCAACATTTCTTGGAGCTGGCTGCCGATGTTTCCAAAGAACACCCCGTTGTAGTATCCGAATTTATAGAACAAGCAAAGGAGATAGAGGTAGATGCAGTTGCCGATAATGGCGAGGTGGTTGCCTACGCAATTTCCGAACATGTGGAGTTTGCGGGGGTACACTCGGGAGATGCCACAATTGTTTTTCCTCCCCAAAAACTATATGTTGAGACTATCAGACGAGTAAAGCGTATTGCCAAAGAAATTGCTAAAGCCCTTGAAATTTCAGGACCTTTTAATATGCAGTTCTTGGCAAGAGATAACGATATAAAGGTGATTGAGTGTAACCTCAGAGCCTCAAGGAGTTTTCCATTCGTATCGAAGGTGATGAAAATTAATCTTATCGATATTGCAACTAAAGTAATGCTAAAAGTTCCTTACGAGAAACCCGATAAGTCTCTGTTTGAGCTTGATTTTGTTGGTGTTAAGGCTCCTCAATTTTCTTTTCATCGCCTCTTGAATGCCGACCCTGTTTTAGGTGTCGATATGGCATCGACGGGAGAGGTTGCCTGTATTGGTGATAACTTCTACGAGGCTCTACTGAAATCAATGTTATCAGTGGGGTATAAAATCCCCGAAAAAAATATACTTATTTCATCAGGTCCCGCAAAAAGTAAGGTCGAAATGTTGGAAGTAGCGAAAAATCTTATCGAACGTGGCTACAACATCTACGCAACAGAAGGTACTGCCAAATTCTTCCGCGATAATGGTGTGGATGCAAAAATAGTATATTGGCCCGACGAGTCAGATAGAAGTCCGAATACTCTCGATATGATTAGAAATAAAGAAATAGATTTGGTCATAAATATCCCTAAAAATCATACTAATAGAGAGCTGAGCAACGGGTATACAATTCGACGCAATGCCGTGGATTATAATATTCCACTTATTACCAATTCGAGAGTGGCAACCGCTTTTATACAAGCATTTTGCAAGTATAGTAGGGAAGAGCTGCCAACAATAAGTTGTAATGAGTATTCTGTAAATTGAGTTGATTCTGTAAGGCTGTAATTATGAATAATGCCTTGAAATACACATTAGTAGCAATAGGCTACGTCATTGTAATATACATAATTAATATTATAATAGGAGGCGTTGTCTACATCTTTTTCCCCGAGCTGACGCGCTTGACGGAAACAGTTTTGGCAACAGTTGCTCTTTGTTGTTCGACCGTATTTACGGCATTTCTACTGCAGAAATACATTCTGAAAGAGCCTTTTAGAGATATTGGCTTCCGGAAATGCTCTGTATCAAGTATTGTCAGAGGAATGTTGATGGCAGCTACTGTATTAGGAGCATGCTTTCTGACACTCAACCTGGCAGGATACTGTACGGTTGAGGACGTACGAGGGATGAGTACTGACTGGTGGGTATATCTTCTTATCTTTATTCTTGTCGGAATCACTGAGGAGGTGGCATTTAGAGGTGTTGTTCAGAGAGTCCTGTCGAAAGGAATGAACAAGTGGATTGCGTGGGTGGTGGCAGCTTGCATATTTTCATTGGTTCACATCGATAACGATAATTTCTCATTTCTGCCGTTCGTCAATATACTTCTGGCAGGTCTCCTGCTCGGTGGAGTCTATATGTACACTAACAACCTTTTGTATCCTATATCTTTGCATTTCTTTTGGAACTTCCTGCAAGGCAATGTGTTGGGTTTTAGTGTGTCGGGGAATATCATCCCTCACACCAACTTGAAAGTGTTCTGCACCGGCTCGGAATTAATGACCGGCGGTGCTTT
>JBKECW010000057.1:0-68715 GCA_047975005.1 Bacteroidales bacterium
CACTGCAAGCATCCATGAATTACAATTCTACTTTTCAATCCGTTTATTCTCCCCTTGCAGTCCCCACACAAGCACAGCGTAATTATCTATATTACACTTTTTAAATGCTAAAGCAGCCTATTTTCATTCTCGAATGGGGCAAAATAGCTTATACCGTTGTTAAATCAACTCTTACAGGAGTGACACGATTAAACTATTGAGGTTGTTTTGGGTGTAAATCGAGCTTAAAAATTAAACCGAAATTAAACCTTATTAAACTTACGCGTTAAATGCGGTTTTAAAGTAACTGTTTATTATTAAGGATTTTGTGTGTATTATAAGTAAGACGTATTTCATTCCCCCCTACTTTATTTTCATCAAAAATGCAATCATCCTATATATTTAACGGTGCAATCCGAGTCATTTCAGAAATAAAATATCTTCATTTAAATCTGAATTTACATTGCTTTTTCGTCAATATCAGTAACTTTGCAAAGGAAAAAATAGTGGTAAAAAAAATAATAATGGTTCTTGGCTGCTTGTCTGGAAAATCGGAGTATTCGAAGATCTAAAAAATAAACACATGAAAATAGGATATTACGCTCATAGTGCATTTTGTAATGCACGAGGACTAGGGAATTATAGCAGAACGTTGATAAACGCCATGCGCTCGCAACACCCCGACAATGAGTACACTCTTTTTACTCCGAACACAAATGACTACGAACTTTACGCAAATTATAGCGATCTCGAAATCGTTGATCCCGAAGGAATGCTGAGTATGCTAGACAACTTTTGGAAGAAACAAATCAGCCAACATATCGCCCACAACAAGATAGATATTTTCAATGGTCTTGCCAATGAGTTACCGACGTTGAGGGATAGTAAATGCAAGAGTATTGTTACAATCCACGATTTAGCGTTTATGAAGGAAAAAGGAGGCAGTGGGGTTGTTGACAAGTTTCTCAATAGTAAAAAGATTAGCGAAGCCTGTGAAAATGCAGACCATATCATAGCCGTCAGCAATCAGACCAAAGAGGACTTAATAAACCTACTGAAAGTTCCGGCGCACAAAATTTCCGTAATCTATCAGGCGGTAACAACAATACACCGCAATGCCGAAGAAATGAATGTCTATGGTTCAAAAGTCAGGGAACTAGAACTCCCTAAAGAATATCTGCTATATGTGGGCTCTATCGAGCCACACAAGAACATCAAAGCTATACTAAGAGCTATAAAACAAACAGAGGAGAAACACCACCTAGTTATAGCTGGCAGAAAATCGGCACACACAAAGTCGATAATAGAACTAGCTGATAATCTGAACATAACAAACCGCGTACACATTCTGCATGATTTAGACAACGAGAGTATTGTGGGCTTATACAAGAACTGCACGATGGTAATACTTCCTTCTTTTCACGAAGGCTTCGGGCTACCGATTGTAGAGGCTCAATGCCACAATGCTCCTGTCATTACATCAGAAGGCGGATGTTTTGAGGAGGCTGGCGGAGATGCTGCCATATATATCAACCCTCATAATCCAGAACGATTAACAGAGGCAATAAATAGGCTATACTCTGACAGCGAGCTTCGCAGTGAGCTTGTAAGGAAAGGAGAAGAGAACATAAAGCGTTTTGACAGCAAAGCTCGTACAATACAGGTGTTCGACTTATATAAATCATTATTGCCTGCCAGCCAATAGGCTAAACCGTGCGACTGGCAGTTACTTTTTTTTCTTTTGAGCGCTCTAGTCAAACACTTACAATTGGCTTTCAAAGATTTTCTCTATATCCGCAATCGGGACTTGCATTCCGCCCACCGATTCTTGCCCCCTACTCTCAAAGCGTTTTTTAATTTCTACAACTAAGGACTTGTTAAATCCGCACTTATGTAGCTTCGTCTCTATTCCTACGGAGTTAAAAAACTGTTCGGTCCTGTTTATCGCTTCTTCCATGTCGGCATCAGCATTTCCTGTATTAACACCCCACACACGGCTTGCATATTGCAACAACTTCTCTTGGCGTTGCTCCTTGTAAGTTCTTAATACTCCGGGCAAAACTATTGCTAGAGTTCTTGCATGAGCAAGCTCTTTCAAGGCCGTAATCTCATGTCCTATTTGATGAGTTGCCCAGTCGAAACGCACCCCTACTGCATTGTAGCCATTCAAGGCACATGTTGCAGCCCACATAAAGTTGGCATAAGAATCGTAAGATGGTTCGGCATCACTCATCAAAGTATCAGCCTCGTCAATCAAGGTCTGCAACAAACTCTCCGAATATCTATCTTGTATCGGGGAGTTTACGGGAACAGTCAGATATTGCTCCATTACATGCACATAGGTATCTACGATACCATTAGCAATCTGCTCCTTTGGTAGTGAAAATAAGGTTTCGGGGTCAAGAATTGAGAATTTTGGGAATACCAATGGAGAATTGAATGCAAATTTCTCGTTGGTTTGAGCATTAGAAATAACTGCACCGGAGTTCATTTCCGAGCCTGTGGCAGCAAGGGTCATAACATCACAAATCGGCACGGCTTTTTCAACTTTAGCACCCTTTCGGCAAATATCGTAAGCATCTTCGCCCTCGTAGTATGTTGCTGCTGCAATAAACTTGGTGCCGTCAAGCACCGAACCACCTCCAACTGATAATATTATATCAATATTCTCTTGTTTTACCACCTCAACAGCTTTCATCAGTGTATGATATTTAGGATTTGGTTCTATTCCGCCAAACTCTACACATTTATGATTTTTCAGAGCCTCTCGCACTTGCGTCATTACTCCATTTCTCAAAACAGAGCCCCCTCCGTAGGTAATTAATATTTTCTTATCTGTCGATATTTCATTTCTCAATTTAGAGATTGTTTCTTTTCCGAATATTATTTTTACGGGGTTGTAAAAAACAAAATTATTCATTGTTATAGCTTTTAATTATTAAAGCGTGAAATTACAAAATATATCCACATCGGCAAGGCATAATCGAGTAAAACAATACACCTCTCTTGAACATTTATAAGTGTAATTATTTCGACAATTGAGTATAAATATATACTTTTGCAAAATGGAAATACTCAGTGCCAACTTCATAATAAGCAACAGTGATATTTCAAAGTGTCCTGCACCTGACCGCCCAGAATTTGCGTTTATAGGAAGGTCTAACGTAGGTAAATCATCGCTTATAAATATGCTTACTAGCCGTAGTGACTTAGCAAAGACCTCATCCAGACCAGGCAAAACCCAGTTGATAAATCATTTTGGGATTAACGGCAATAAGTGGTACTTAGTGGACTTGCCCGGCTATGGTTTTGCTAAAGCTCCAAAAAACGAGCGAAAGAAGTGGGAGTTTTTCATAGAGAAATATATACTTACTCGTCAGAACCTATACAATCTATTTGTATTAATAGACTGCAGGCACGAGCCATTACCCATTGATTTAGAGTTTATTACCTGGCTAGGCGAAAGCCAAGTGCCTTTTTCTATAGTATTCACCAAGACAGATAAACTCTCAAAAACAGCATGCAAGAAAAACATTGAAAATTATAAAAACAGGCTACTAGAAGATTGGGAAGAGTTGCCGTTGTGTTTTCAAACCACATCTTTAAAGAAAGAAGGTAAAAATGAGATTTTAAGTTATATAGAATCAATAATAAAGACAAATTAAACAGTATAAAGTTAACCCCTAAGGGGACATTTAAGTGTTATGAGCAAAAAATCAAACTTTAAGATTTTCAGTTGCAAATCCTCGTCGGATTTAGGACAACGTATTTGTAGCGAATTAGGAGTAAAGCCAGGTTTGGTATCATGTCCGGTATTTAGTGACGGCGAGATGGAGCCCTGCTACGAAGAAGCTATAAGAGGCTCGCATGTATACATAGTCCAGTCTACTCCTCCGCCTGCAGAAAATTTGCTAGAACTATTGCTAATGATTGATGCAGCTCGTAGAGCATCTGCCAGCAAAGTTATAGCTGTTATGCCTTATTTTGGCTATGCTCGTCAAGACAGGAAAGATAAGCCACGAGTATCTATTGGCGCAAAACTAATGGCGAATCTGCTACAAAAGGCAGGTATTGACAGGCTTGTAACTATGGATTTACACGCAGACCAGATACAAGGATTTTTCGATGTTCCCGTCGATCATCTGTTTGCCTCTAGTGTTTTTGTTCCATTCATAAAGAACATGAATCTTGATAATCTAGTGATTGCATCTCCCGATGTCGGCGGAAGTAAAAGAGCTAACACCTATGCCAGCCTTCTTGATGCAGGCTTAGCACTCTGCCACAAAAAGAGAGATCGTCCAAATGTTGTGAGCGAAATGACCGTTATTGGCGATGTGAAAGATAAGAACGTAATAATAATGGATGACCTTATTGACACTGCAGGCACAATAGCAATGGCAGCTAACCTACTAAAAGAAAAAGGAGCAAACAGCGTTAGGGCTTTTGCTGCACATGGATTGCTCTCGGGTCCGGCATACGAGCGCATACATGATTCGGCTCTTGAGGAAGTTTATTTTACAGACTCTCTAAACTTCAAAACAACGGATAAAGTGAAATCTTTACCGATAGCTCCGGCATTAGCCGAAACTATCAACAGAATAAATCATAATAAATCTATTAGCTCAATGTTTTTCTAATAGATTAGAAATTTGTATATTTGCAGGCATTTTGATTATGCATGGGGCAACTCGAAAAGTTCGACAAGCCAAGTACCATAATTAAATTTAATATTTTAATGAAAACATTTGAAATTAACGGAGACATTCGTAATTCCGTAGGAAAGAAAGAAACAAAAGCTCTGAGAGCTGAGGGAAAAGTGCCATGTGTACTTTATGGTAAGAAAAAGGAGCCGGTTCACTTTAGTGTATCGGAGAAGAGTTTCAAAGAAATAATTTACACTCCCAATGTTTATATCTTAAGCATCAGCATTGATGGTCAGGTTCATCAGGCGATACTTCAAGACACACAGTTCCATCCGGTAAATGACACATTAGTACACGCTGACTTTCTTGAGGTCTATGAGGACACTCCTGTAAGAGTATCTGTCCCTATCAAGGTAGAAGGCTATGCGAAAGGGATGCGTGCTGGAGGACGCTTAAAAGTAGAATTGAGAAAACTCAAAATCAAAGCTCTTCCAAAACACTTGCCAGACAACATAACAATCGACATCAACAACCTAGAGTTAGGTCAAAGTTATAAGGTTGGAGAACTTTCTGCAGAAAATGTAGAGTTCCTAAATCCCGCGTCCAACCCTGTTGTGAGTATTGCAATAACACGTGCCGCAAAAGCAGCAGCAGCAGAAGCTAAGAAAGACGGTGGAAGCGACAGCGCTAAATAAGATACTGACAAAATGTAGTCGATAAACATGAAGTATCTAATAGTAGGTCTGGGAAATATCGGCAACGAATACCAAAATACCAGACACAACATAGGTTTTAATGCATTGGACGCTTTTGCAAAAGCGTCCAATGCTCATTTTGAGGGCTTGCGATACGGCAGCATTGCCGAAACATCCATAAAAGGCAGAAAGCTAATACTACTCAAACCAAACACCTACATGAACCTTAGTGGTAAGGCCGTAAGATATTGGATGCAAGAAGAAAAGATAAAACCTGAAAATCTTTTGATAATCACAGATGACCTTGCACTGCCATTTGAAAGTCTTAGACTTAAATCTAAAGGAGGACACGGCGGGCACAATGGTCTTACAAACATCATTGAGTGCTTAGGACATAGCAACTTTGCACGCCTGCGAGTGGGTATCGGCGACAACTTCTCAAGAGGTCGGCAAGTAGACTATGTATTAGGAGAGTGGACAGATAAGGAGAAAGAAATTCTCCCCTTTATAATAAACAACACTTCTGATGCTATCAATAATTTTGTCAGCTTAAGTATTGACAGAGCTATGAACATAGTAAATACAAAGAAAAAAGATGAGTAACACTGCCAGAGTAGACAAGTGGCTGTGGGCGGTACGTATCTTCAAAACAAGAAGTTTAGCAACCGAGCAGATAAAAAAAGGACGTGTCATGCTCAACGGTGCATCAATAAAGCCATCACGCACTCTACAGGCAGGTGATACAGTACAAGTAAAGAAGCCCCCTATCACCTACTCTTTCAAGGTGCTTGATGTGGCAGACAAAAGAATGGGAGCAAAAGAGGTCCCCAATTTTTATAAAAACATAACACCTCAGGAAGAGCTAGATATTCTAGATGTACAGAAAATGGCAACGGGACATAGAGACAGGGGCACAGGCAGACCGACAAAGAAGGAAAGACGCGATATTGAAAAGTTTTTTCTTGACGATTATGCAGACGACGAAGACAATTAGAATGATTTGCTAATAGTAAAACAGGCACACCTTCTATAATAACAAAAAAAAAAGACAATGCCTCACCCCCTAAGAGCTGCATAGTTCGGCGTTACGAAAAGATAAAGTTAGGATACAATATCAATAAATAAAATAGTATGAGCAATAATGATTATAAGGTAGCTGATATTTCCTTAGCCGCTTTCGGAAGAAAGGAAATCGAGATAGCAGAAAAAGAAATGCCAGGATTGATGGCAATCAGAAACAAATATAGTGCAGAGAAGCCACTGAAAGGCGCACGCATTATGGGTTCTCTACACATGACCGTTCAAACGGCGGTGTTGATAGAAACACTTGTAGAACTCGGCGCAGAAGTAAGATGGGTAAGTTGTAATATCTTCTCCACCCAAGACCATGCTGCAGCTGCAATAGCTGTTTCGGGAGTACCTGTATTTGCATGGAAAGGCGAAACACTAGCCGAGTACTGGTGGTGTACAGAGAGAGCACTGGACTTTGGCAACGGCAAAGGTCCAAATCTCATTGTTGACGACGGTGGAGACGCTACAATAATGATATTAAAAGGATATCAGGCAGAAGATAATCCGTCTATTCTAGACGAGGCTGTAACAGCAGAAGACGAAGTAGAACTGAATAAAGCTCTAAAAAAATGCCTTGAGAAAAATAACACTCGCTGGCACAGAGTTGCTAAAGAAATAAAAGGCGTATCAGAAGAGACAACAACAGGTGTACATCGACTGTATCAGATGCTTGAGAATGGACAACTCCTCTTCCCGGCTATCAACGTCAATGACTCTGTAACAAAGTCTAAGTTTGACAATCTATATGGGTGTCGCGAGTCATTGGCAGACGGAATAAAGAGAGCGACCGATGTTATGATTGCCGGAAAAGTTGCTGTCGTTTGTGGCTATGGAGATGTTGGTAAAGGTTGTGCCCATTCACTACGCACTTATGGCGCAAGGGTCATTGTAACAGAGATAGACCCGATCTGTGCATTACAGGCTGCAATGGAGGGCTTCGAGGTTAAGACTGTCGAAGATAGTCTTTCCGAAGGAAATATCTATGTAACCACTACAGGCAACAAAGATATTATTACCCTCGACCACATGAGAAAGATGAAAGACCAAGCTATTGTTTGTAATATTGGACATTTCGACAATGAAATACAGGTTTATGACCTAATGAGTGACAGTTCGATAACAAGGACTAATATAAAACCGCAAGTTGACAAGTTTACATTTTCAGATGGACATTCAATATTTTTACTTGCTGAGGGTCGCCTTGTAAACTTAGGTTGTGCTACAGGCCATCCGTCTTTTGTGATGAGCAATTCATTCTCCAATCAAACTCTTGCGCAGATAGAACTCTGGAAGAACGATTATGAAACGGGGGTTTATATGCTCCCTAAACATCTTGACGAGGAAGTTGCTCGTTTACACTTAGAGCAAATCGGCGTAAAACTCACAAAATTATCTAAAGAACAAGCCGACTATATCGGCGTGAAAGTTGATGGTCCTTTCAAGCCTGAACATTATAGATATTAGTAGAGCCCTAAAAAAATGAGCTTACAATATAAAATTGTAAGCTCATTTTATAAACAAGCAAAGAGCAACAGCTCAATACTCATTCAACATTCGGGGCAAAATTTTTCACAGCATCTTCTTCTATTTTCTCGCCACTCAATATTATCAATCTTTCTATCACATTTCTGAGCTCTCTTATATTACCTGTCCAAGCCTTATTTTGCAGCGCAACAATAGCTCCTGTAGTTACTTCTTTGGGCTCAACTCCCAGCTCGTGGGAAATTCTGTCTACAAAATAATTGGTTAATATAGGTATATCATCCTTCCTTTCCGCCAACTTAGGCATTTTTATAAGGATAACACTTAATCGGTGGTACAAGTCCTCTCTAAAATTTCCTTTTTCTATCTCTTCCTGTATATCTTTATTCGTTGCGGCTATTATTCTAACATCTACATTAATGCTCTTATCACTGCCTACTCTTGATATCTCATTTTCCTGAAGAGCTCTAAGCACCTTTGCCTGTGCCGACAAGCTCATGTCTCCTATTTCGTCAAGAAACAAGGTTCCTCCATTTGCTTGCTCAAATTTTCCTTTTCTCTGTTTTACTGCGGAAGTAAAAGCTCCTTTTTCGTGTCCGAACAACTCACTTTCAATTAGCTCTGAAGGAATGGCAGCACAATTTACTTCTACAAATGGTTCTCTTTTTCTATTGCTAAAAGCGTGAATTCTCCGAGCTATTAATTCTTTTCCTGTTCCATTATCTCCAGTAATAAAAACCCTAGCTTCTGTGGGAGCAACCTTATCTGACATATCAAGGACTTTCTGCAATTTTTTTGAACTGCCTATAATCTCATATTTAGAATCTAAGCAAGACTCTTTCCTTACATGTGACAAATTACCTAACGGCTTTACTTTTTTAGGATTTGGGATAGCGTTTCTAGTATCTGCAATCTTTATAGCCCCCAACAACCTGTTTAAATCTATAGGTTTTTCTATAAAATCAACAGCTCCTCGTTTAATAGCGTCCACTGCTGTATCGATTGTGCCATGTCCGGATATCATTATAACGCGCCTATCACTATTATACTGCAGTATTTTATCTAACACCTCAAGACCATCTACATTGGGCATCTTTATATCACAGAAGATTATATCCGGCTCATTTTTATTAGCGGCCTCTATCCCTTTTATTCCGTCCTCTGCCAAAAAAACACTATGTCCCTCAAACTCAAGAATCTCTTTCATAGTGTTTCGGACACTCCGTTCATCATCTATTACTAAAATCTGTGACATAATTACATACTACCTTTTTACACTTGTACATTCTAGGCTGGCGAATATACAAATAATTTTATTATTTATTACCATCAAGTTACTCAATATTAAAACTTTTCACAAATCCGCTCCACCCCCAAATTCCAACTCTCCCTACGTCTACAATTTCTTCGGTAGGCTTAAACGAATATGTATGTTCGTCATTTAAGCAGGCTTTTATTTCAGACTTTGTAATTACAACTTTTAACTGATACCATTTATCAGAGTCTACATTAACCTTATAAAAGTTTCCCTCTGGCTTGTTACGTATTACCTTCCTCATGTTTCCGGAACCCAATGCATAATAATACAACTCTCCTAGCTCTCCATCACTTAAGGATGGCTCAAAAACTAGCATTTCAGCCTTATCAGAGTCCACTGCTCTGAACACAATGCCAAAAACGGTTGACGACTTGAACAAACACGATATTATGCCGGTCTCAATATAAGCATCTTTTAGCAATATTGCACCTCCAGCATCTCTCATTCCATTGTCAAAGTATAATACCGAATCTTTTTCGGCATCAAAGACTGTCTCAACATACACAACATCCTCATTGGGGTTTTCCCATTCTTGACTTTTAGGACTTATCTTGCAACTACTAAGCAAAGATACTGTTAGAGCAATAATGAAATACGCAAAATACCGTATCATAATTACTTCTGATGTTGGACTGACGATACAATATGTACGTCTTGCTGAGGAAATGGAATACTTATACTATTTTCGTCGAATGCTTTTTTAACTTTTTCCTGCATTTCAAAAAACACATTCCAATAGTCAGCTGTTTTTGTCCACATTCTAACATGAAGAATTATTGCACTATCAGCCATTTCTCCAAGACCAATAAATGGTTCAGGAGAATTCAACACTTGCCCCACAGAATCAATCTCCTTTTTAATAACAGCTTTGGCTCTATCCACGTCTTCGTCATAAGGGATGCTAAAGGTCATGTCTACGCGACGAGTTGCAAGTTTAGTATAATTAACTATCTCTCCAGATATCATAACATTGTTAGGCATGTATATCACCTTGTTATCTGGAGTTACTAATTTAGTGTTCAAGATGGTAATCAAATCTACAGTTCCTTTTTTATCGCCGATTTCAACAAAATCACCAATAGTCAATGGTTTAGAAACTAACAATATTACACCGCCTGCAAAGTTCTGCAATGCTCCTGATAACGCCATGCCGATAGCCAAGCCAAGTGCACCCAAGAAAGCAATAAACGAAGAGGTGTCAACTCCGAGTTTTCCTATGACAATAATTGCCAGAATTACTTTTAGGGAGACGCTAATAATAGAGCTTGTAAATCCTCTTACTGATTTATCACTTATCCTTCTGTCTAGAATCTTATTTGTAAGATTGCAGATAAACTTAACAAGTAGCCACCCTACGATCAATATCAATATGGCACTCACTATATTCATAGAATACTTTACAATAACATCCCAATACTCAGACATTAAAAACTCTTTTGCATCCTCGGGCTGACTAGCCGTTGAAACATCTGCACTCTGCAGAAAAGAAAATAAAACTCTCATTCTTAATTTTTTTTACAGCACTAAAGATTTCAGTAGCGCCATGCATTTAAACATATTTACCTTAAAAGTCCTCTTAAATTCAAAATTAACACTATTTAAAACGCTCAACTAGCGAGAAGAAGAAATCGACCTCATGGACAGCATTCTCGTCTGTATCAGATGCGTGTACAGCATTATGAGTTGTTGACTGTCCGTATTTATTTCTTATTGTCCCCTCTTTTGCTTCTTTTGGGTTGGTTGCTCCAATCAGTTCTCGCAGCTCTTTCACGGCGTCATCCTTAATAAGCAAAGCTGCCAATACTGGTCCAGAAGCAATGAACTCTGTGAGCTCGTTGTAAAAGGGTTTCTCTGCATGCACTCGATAAAATAAATCGGCTTGCCATTTTTTCAAGTTTACGAGTTTTATTGCACCAATTTTAAATCCGGCGTCATTTACCATTTTCAAAATCCCTCCAATATAATTGTTCTGTACTGCCGTTGGCTTTACCAGCAACAAAGTCTGATTTCCTGCGTTTTCCATTTTATTATTCATTAAAAGCTATATTTCAAAAGTCAATACCCAACAAAGATAATTGATATTATTACAATTCACAATTATTGAACACTCCTAATTTAGGCACTAAATAACATGGCACTACAATAAAGGCAAAACCATGCCCTTAGCTCTACTCATCTCAGAATGTCCATGATATTCTATTTTTTACTACTTTTGTGAAATTATCAAGCACTAAATAATTATAAAAGATGACATTACTAAAAGGGAAAACTGCAATTATCACAGGAGCTTCCAGAGGAATTGGAAAAGCCTTGGCGCTTTGTTTTGCAAAGGCGGGAGCAAATGTAGCCTTTACTGATTTAAGGGCTGACGAGAATATGTCTGCAACCGAAGCAGAGATAGCAAAACTTGGAGTAAAAGCAAAAGGCTATGCCTCGGATGCTTCAAACTTTGAAGAGACTGACAAGGTTGTTAATCAGATAGTAGAAGATTTTGGAGCTCTGGATATATTAGTGAACAACGCAGGTATCACCATGGACACTCTTTTGATGAGAATGACTGAACAACAGTGGGATACAGTAATAAATGTAAACCTAAAATCAGCATTCAACTTCACCAAAGCTGCACAACGCACTATGCTAAAGCAGCGCAGCGGCTCAATCATCAACATGAGCTCGGTTGTAGGGGTTAGTGGCAACGCAGGACAAGCAAATTATTCAGCGTCTAAAGCTGGAATGATAGGGCTAACAAAATCAGTTGCAATAGAACTCGGCTCACGAGGAATAAGGTGTAATGCTATCGCTCCGGGATTTATTATTACAGAGATGACAGCCAAAATACCAGAGGATGCAAGAAAAGCATGGGAAGCTAAAATACCTCTTCGCAGGGGAGGAACTCCTGAGGAAGTGGCAAACGTTGCCCTGTTTTTAGCATCGGACTTATCGGCGTATGTTAGTGGACAGGTCATCCCTGTTTGTGGCGCAATGAATACGTAAGAAACACACACAAAAAAAAGATGCGTTATGTAAGATTATACATACGCATCTTTTTTTTGTATAGCTCTCGAATAAGACGTAAAAATCCTTACCACAAGGAATAAACTACAATTAAAATCGCATGATATTAGAGATTTACCCTAGCAGCCCGGACAAAAACAAACTCAAAGAGGTATCTGAATGTCTTAATAATGGAGGAGTAATAATATATGCAACAGATACGGTTTTTGCTGCTGGTTGCGATATAACAAACAAGGCTGCCATAGAGAGACTAAAAAAGATAAAGATGCTATTAGGCTCAGACAATCAAGAATTTACAATGCTATGCAAAGATCTCTCTCAAATGTCCGAGTTTTGCAAGCCAATTCCGTCAAACACATTCAGAGAGATAAAGAAATGTACTCCGGGGGCATACACATTTGTGCTAGAATCAAGTAAAGAAGTATCAAAACAGCTAAACCTAAAAAGAAAAGAAATCGGTATAAGAATAAGCAACTCACAAACAGTCAAGATGCTGTTGGAACACCACAGCAATCCTCTGCTAAGTACTTCTATATATAGTGTATATGACAACGAAAAATACTACTTTAGCAACGTGTCTGAAATATCTGAGGAGCTAATTGATGAGTCTGATATTATTATTGATACAAGTGAATACTGTGGTATTATCCCAACCACTGTCATTGACTGCACTAACGGGAATTTTGAAGTTATACGAGAAGGCTTGGGACAGTTATAGCCAACTACCCCACTCTGAATAATTTTCCGACTTTTTTTATTGACTCTGGCTTGACAAAAACCACAACCTTGTCGCCGGCCATAATACGAGATTCCCCATTAACCAAGAAGCTGGAATTGCCTCGTATAGCAGCACCAATTATAGCACCATCCGGCATGTTTAAGTCTTTTACTTTTTTTGTTGTTATTTTTGCTTTATCCTTAGCAATAAATTCAAAGACCTCTGCATTCGTAGATGTTAGATATCTAACATGTATTACCTCCTCGTCAAGTGTAAATTTATAAATATACCCTGCCGAAATCTTCTTTTTGTTTATTATACTGCCGATACCCAAACTCTGTGCGATACTCAAGAAATCTATATTCTCAATCTCTGCACATGTCCGTTTTACACCAAAATTCTTTGCCATACTACAACACAGGATATTTGTTTCTGAATTTCCTGTTACTGCAACAAGAGCATCCATTTCATGTATGCCCTCCTCCTTTAACAATTCGAGGTGCCTACCATCTCCATTTATCACAAGAACTCCATCTCCCAAACGCTCTGCTAGTTTGACGCAGCGATCTTTATCTTGTTCAATAACTGTAATATTAAAGTGTGAGCCCAAGCGTTCTATCGCCTTCTGGGCTATCCTGCTACCGCCTACAAACATTATATTTTTAATGTCGAATATCGTTTTGCCTGCAAGTTCAAACACGTGTAGCTCATTGTCCCTTGTGGTCATAAAGAATGCAATGTCGCCAGGCAATATAGCGTCTTTCCCCGTAGGGATAATCGTATCGTAGCCTCTACTTATCGCAACACACAATATATTATCGTCCATAGCATGCAACTCATTCATCGTTTTATTTACGATTTGTGCATTGTCTCTAATTTTAATGCCTAGCAAAATTAAGTTACTTCCTGAAAATTCAATCATCTGACGTGTACCAACATTTTTTATTGATACCGATATTTCTTTGGCGGCAAGGCTCTCGGGCAATATCAACACATCTACTCCCATGTTTCTAAACAATTCTCGGTTGGGCTCTGTGAGGTATTCTTGATTACTAATTCTGCCAATTGTTCGTGCGGCTCCAATTTGTTTAGCCAACATACATGCCAGTATATTACGTTCTTCGTAAGGCGTAACTCCAATAAACAAGTCTGCCCTGTATACCTCTGCCTTTTTTAAGTCGACAAGCGATTGAGGCGAGCCTTCAACACACATTAAATCCATCGAAGCGGCTAATCTTTTCAGATTCTCGGGGTCTTCGTCTAGTACAATTATATTATGATCATCATTTGAAAGAAGTCTTGCCAGATGTGTGCCGACTTCTCCTGCTCCGGCTATTACAATTCTCATCTCTTATGTGATTTGACAGATGTAAAATGAAAAAGTCTACCATTCTGTTGCATAGGTAGACTCTCTTACGTTATAAATATTTTTTTATTTCTTGTTGAATCTCCTCAAACTCATCAGGCTCAAGTTTCTTTTTCTTGGAGAAGTCCAACAAATCACTTTCCTTTTGCATGGGTATCAGATGTATGTGAGCATGTGCTACTTCCAGGCCTATAACCGTCATACCAACCTTTTTGCAAGGAATAGCTTTTGCCAATGCCTTGGCAATTTTCTTTGCAAATAAATACAAATCGGCATAAGCATCGTCAGGCAGGTCAAATATATTATCAACTTCCTGTTTAGGAATCACTAGAACATGTCCACGCCCCACGGGGAATACATCCAAGATGGCTATATTATTATCATCCTCAGCTATTTTATAGCAAGGGATTTCACCCATTATTATTTTAGTAAATATCGAAGCCATCTTATTTATATGGAGATATCCTCTATTTTAAATTCAATTACTCCTGACGGCACTTTAATTTCGGCAATATCTCCCACTTTTTTACCAAGCAAACCTTGTGCAATAGGAGTTTTAATAGATATTTTGCCTTGCTTGATATCAGCCTCATGTTCAGACACTATAGTATACACTATCTGACTGTTATTCTGAGTGTTGCGCAATGTAACCTTATTCAATATCTGAACCGACGAGGGATCAATTTTTGATTCGTCTATTATTCTGGCATTAGCTATTTTTTCCTGCAATTCTGCTATCTTAGCCTCAAGCATTCCTTGCGCATCTTTTGCTGCGTCATACTCTGCGTTTTCAGAAATATCACCCTTATCAATAGCCTCTCCTATCAGCCTTGATATCTTCGGTCTCTCAACATTAACAAGCTGTTTCAGGTCTTGCTTTAATTTGTTTAAGCCATCTTCTGTTATATACGAAATAGCCATAATTCTGTTTTACTTATATTTATAAAAAAATAAACCACGACACTTTCGTGACGTGCTTCCATTTACAATTCACTTCTCTTTAATCTACCGCAAAGTTAATACAATTTTATTCTAAACCAAAAATAGAAATAACTTTAAATCTTGATTATCTTTTATTCTAATCTAGGCTCACTGTCAACTGACGAACTTTCATTTCTTGGCATACTGCAGACAACTCCGACAAAGAGCCTGTCAACACATCACATTTACCCTTATAGTGCACAATAAAAGCACATTGCTCTGCCTGCACCTCATCATGCCCACAAAGCTCAATAAGAGAATCTATAACAAAATCGAATGTATTAAAGTCATCATTATGCAGTATAAGACTTCGTAATTCTTCTTGTTCATTTTCTGCTCTTACATTTTTCTTTATTTTTTTATCTGTCATATAAGCTATTTAAAAGATTAACAAACTATACTATAGTTGCAGTTAAAGAATTCAAAAGTACTTCGGCTTAATTATTTCACTGTAAATAACAGCTTTATCAATACTAAAATCCCTAAGCAAACGGTGCTTATTTCCGGTTGATACGTCTTCCTTTCTTTTATAGGAGCTCAAATCATTACGCCTCACCAACGAACGCCCCTCTTCCCTAGAGACATCATCAAGAACTGTGCTAGAAAGGGAAGGACGAGAAGACACACGAGATACAGTTTGTACTGTAGGGATATCTTCCTCCTCTATATTATTGTTGTCAACACCAAGAAATCTTCCTAAAATCTCCTTGACATCCACACTCGTATCAGCATCCTCGGGTACGCTTTTCTTTTTGTCGTTTTTTGAAAAGGCACCAAACAACTGATATAAAACAACCCCAATAATTAATAAATAATACAAAAAATCATCCATAATATTATGTATTTTTGTCCGTTAAAACATGGTATAAGCACTATACAATAAAAACGTAAAGGTAAAATATGTTTCTTATGAAACCAAATAAAACAACAACAAAAAGAAGTTTCTTTTTATTTACTGTAATTCTGCTATTGGGATGCTCCAATGAAATAGACGAGTTGTTCCCGTACACTGCTATCAACTTTAATATAAATCTAAGCAACAACAGCACTCTATACAGTCCTAATACATCCGAGATATTCAAGCGCTCGGAACGACTCGGTGCCGGCTATGGCGGCATAATAATTTATTGCAATGGCGACAATGACTATTCTGCTTTCGAAGCTGTATGCACATACGAACAAGACCGTAATATCCTTGCTGATTCCTTAGTAAACGACAGAGCATACTGCAGAAAGTGTAAATCTGGATATTTTCTGCGACTAAATAGAGATGCGCCTCCAATAGAAGGCAGCAAGTCTCAATATGCTCTAAAACAGTACAATTGCTATCAAAATGGCAATATACTTACCGTAACAAATTAAATCATCAGATGTAATAATCAGAACATAGAAGGTTCTAATAAAACTTTTGTTTTATAATATTTTACTAACTTCGTGGTCAGGTTATTTATACATTTACAAGTTCGTTTTTTATGGAAAACAGAATAAGTCTTAACATACTAGGTGTTACGCCCACACAAACCCAAACAGGCGCATATGCCCTTATTTTAGGAGAACAGGAAGGAACTAGACGACTACCAATAATTATAGGACAATACGAAGCACAAGGAATAATCGTTCAACACGAAAATATAAAACTACCGCGCCCTATAACTATAGATCTTCTTGCAGAACTTATTGATATTATGAAACTCACAGTATTGGAGGTATTTATATCAAGGCTAGAAAATGGCGTATTCTATTCAGAAATAAGTTTAGAAAATAAAGAACTGAACAAAAAAATAGTTTTAGACTCTCGCACTTCAGATGCCATTCAGTTGGCGTTAAAGTTCAGTGTTCCTATATATACCAATGAAACTGTAATGAGAAAGGCTGGCATCACAATTACAGAGATTGACGAGAGCGAAAAACACAGTCGTCAACAAGCTCCTCCAAAGAAAAAGGAAGACAACACTTCGCCCAGTCCAACAGCGGAAGCCGATTTTATCAAACCCGATTCCGATTTAAGTCTGTTCAACGACCACGACCTAAAAAGATATTTGGATATTGCCATCAAGCGTGAGGACTACGAAATAGCAGAACTATTAAAAAACGAGATAGAGAAACGCAGTTTACCCCACTAGGACATGAGAATCGAACCTCAATATGCTATACTTTTCTTGGTCTTCACGGTTTTTTTCACATTTTTTTCGTGCGCAGACTTAAATCAAAAGGTTGCCTTACCCATGTCTATATCGGCGCTATTATACTGGTTATCAATATTTTCACGTTCTTATCGTGGTGGATGATGATAGATGCTATCGGAGAGATTTATGAACAAAAGTCTCTAGCATCCTCTTCAGTTGGCAAATTAGCCGGAGTTTCTATTTTTGGTCTCATCTTCGCCTTTCTCTTCGTCGGTATAATAATGTACTCCTTCGGTTTCAAAATGACAGGTATAAAAAACCTCGCCTCGAAAGCTGCTTTTTATGTTATTATTCCTTTTACGATGATTGGCTTCGATGCTCTACTAATATATGGACTTTTCTACGGAGAGCCCGTTCCGACAGGGGCCAGACTCCTACTGATATTTTTTATTATTATGCTGACATTGGGTACAGCCGGTTACCTGAAAAAGCTTTTCTCACAAGGCAGTCCCACTATGAAAAAGACCAGATATGGAGAATGGTCAGGAGGATGGAAGGAGCCTGTAAAAGTCAAAGACCCCATGAGCAGCGATGGTAGAAACGACGGCAAGCATGGGAATTGACAAAAGCACTAAACCAATCAGGTCCTCCTCCGTTTACTATTGTTTTTCAATTGTTTAGGACGACGCTTCTCCTTCTTAAAAGATTGTTGCGCAATGGTTTTCCCCAGCAAAGAGCTAATTTCGTTCTGTCCCTTCCCCATCCTAGTCATTAGACTCTTTATCCTATTCTGATTTTCGGGCTTATACCAAAAAAAGAAGCTCCTTTGTTCCAATTTGGCGGTTTTTTCTTTGGCAACATATACTTCCGATTTGGAATAAGGGTCGTAGCCCGAATAGTAAATCACGGTTGATAGGGTCATTGGAGTTGGTGTGAAGTCTTGTATTTGCTCAAGTCTGTAGCCAAGTTCTTTTGTTCGCTCTGCAAGATTTACCATATCTTCATTTTCGCACATCGGGTGGCTCGATATGAAATAAGGAATCAGTTGTTGTCTCAAGCCTTTAGTCCTATTGACTTTTTCAAATAATCTATACAGCCTTACAAAATGTCTAAAATCACTTTTACGCATCATTTTTAATACCTTATCAGAAGTATGTTCGGGTGCAACTTTAAATCTTCCTGACACATGCTTTTCTATCACTTCTTCTAAATATTTAACTCCCTGCTGCTGTGTTTTCTCATCTTTATGCATATATATCATGTCATAGCGTATTCCGCTACTTACCACTGCTTTTTTAACTCCTTTGACTTTTGCTGCCTTACGATATATTTCCAACATCGGACTATGGTCGGTATTGAGGTTAAAACATATCTCAGGGCTAATACACGAAGGTCGTTTACACTTCTTGCATATCTCCAAGTCAAAGCCCTGCATCCGATACATATTCGCCGAAGGACCTCCTAAATCTGAAATCATCCCTTTAAAATCTTCCATCCCGGCTATGGTCTTAACTTCATTGATAATCGACTCCTCCGAACGACTAGAAATAAATTTCCCTTGATGAGCCGAGATAGTACAAAAAGAGCAACCCCCAAAGCATCCACGATGCATATTTACCGAGTGTCTAATCATATTGTAGGCAGGTATATCGCCCTTGTTTCTGTACTTTGGGTGCGGCAGTCGGGTAAATGGCAACTTATAAACAGCATCAATATTTGCAGATGGCATTGGTGCATTCATGGGATTTATTACCACCATCTGCCCCTCGTTATCTTGCAACAATCTGACATTCCCCAAGTAACGATTTGATTCAGTTTCTATTATCTTGAAATTCTCCGCATGCTTCTTAGGCTCTGCAAGTGCCTCTGCAAAACTATATAGCTGCTTATCTTTCCATTCACTTTCTTGCAGTTTGCTTGCGCTTTCAATATATGCTGTCTGCCTGATATTCTTAATATCCGATACTGCCCTACCCTTTTTCATTTGTTCAACCAGCTCCCTAAGAGGCTGTTCTGCCATTCCATACATCAAGAGGTCAGCCTTTGAAGTTATCAGAATCGAAGGCATCAGTTTATCAGACCAATAATCGAAATGGGTCAAGCGTCTGAGTGATGCCTCAACTCCACCAGCAATTACAGGCACATCGGGATAAAGCGTTTTTAGAATGTTCGAATATACACTAGCTGCATAGTCGGGACGCGCACCACTCCTAGCTCCCGGCGTGTAGGCATCGTCGGAGCGCAGGCGTTTGTTGGCAGTATAGTGATTCACCATCGAGTCCATATTTCCTGCCGTGACAGCAAAGAACATATTTGGTATTCCGAATTTCTTGAAATCCCGCAAATCATCCTGCCAGTTGGGCTGCGGGACAATCACCACCGAAATCCCCATCGACTCCAGAAGCCGAGCAATTACAGCACTTCCAAAAGAGGGATGGTCAACATAGGCATCGCCCGAAAAAAGAATAACATCAACAGGCAGCTGTCCGCCACGCTGTTTCAGCTCCTTCACAGTAGTTGGTATCCAAGGGTAGTTCATATTTTGACTTTGTTTATGATGAACAAGCAGCCACAAAGGCACAAGCTCTAAACAGTTAAACCTTAAACTCTAAACAATTCAACCTGCATCTATATCAGGGCTAACACCCCTATTATTTTTTTTATCTATCTCTTTGCTGCAAAGATATCGGGACTACGTCCCTAAAAACATTTCGTATTCCATCGTAACATCACAGCATTGTAGTATCGTTAGTATCAATAAACAGCCACCACCTCCCCCGTGTACTCCTCCTTTGCAGGAGGAGAGTTTTTATATCCCCGCTTTACTTCGTTATAGCTCCGTAAATAATTTAGATGCGTTTGCCCTAATGACAAGAGTCTTATTTGTCTAACTTTAATCAAGCAAATCCGGTCGTATCTGCAGTGTTCGTTCTAAAGCTTTTTCGTCTTTCCATTTTGCAATCAGAGCATCGTTGCCACTTAGCAGCACCTCGGGAACTTTCCAGCCTTTGTATTCCGCAGGGCGGGTATATACGGGCGGGCTGAGCAGATTATCCTGAAAAGAGTCTGAAAGTGCGGATGTCGAATCGGACATTGCTCCGGGCAATAGGCGCACCACACTGTCAACAATAACAGAGGCCGCAAGTTCGCCACCTGTCAGCACAAAATCGCCAATTGAGATTTCTCTTGTAATAAGATTATCTCTAACTCGCTGGTCTACACCTTTATAATGCCCACACAGAATAATTATATTCCCCATCAGCGACAGAGCATTTGCATCCTGTTGGTCGTAGCGTTTAGCATCGGGAGTGGTGTAGATAATTTCGTCGTAGCTGCGTTGTTGCGACAAATGATTGATAGCCGACTCAATTGGTTGCATAGTCATCACCATCCCCGCTTCGCCACCAAAGGGATAGTCATCCACCTTTCTGTGCTTGTCGGTGGAATAGTCTCTGATATTATGCACAACAATCTCTGCAACACCGCTGTTCTGAGCTCGTTTTAATATCGACTCATTGAAATGTCCTGCAAATATTTCGGGTACAACCGTTAATATATCAATACGCATATCACTTTTTATCAAGCCACTGACTAATCATCTTAATATTATCAGCATTAAAAATATCCTTTCCCTCAGCCGTATATAGTTTCTGTATGCTGTCGGCATACTTTTTCTCCACCTTTCCACGAATAACTTTCATGGTAGAATTTACCAACCCATTTGCCTCTGTATATGCCTCATTAGCAATGGAAAAGCTTGCAGGAAGCCATCGTTCGGGAAATAGACCTCCATCTTTTCCTCCTTTTTTGTAGTGATTTATTCCTTTTTGAATAAGCTCTAATGCAAATTTCCCTTTATCGGCATCGGCTACACGCTTACGTGCAATACGTCTTTTCACCGCATCTATATTCGGAACAATTACTGCCACTGTGTAAGCACACTGATTATTATAAAGTATGATTTGGTCTATCACATCGACATTCTCCACCATAGACTCCTCAATACTTTCAGGGCTATATTTTTCGCCATCGTTACCAATAAGCAGGCTTTTAAAACGTCCCAAAAGATAAAGAAAACCGTCAGCATCCATATATCCCATATCGCCTGTATACAGCCATTCATCTCTGATTGTGTCTGCAGTTGCTTCCTCGTTGCGCCAATAGCCTTTCATTACATTTACGCCTCTAATAACTATTTCACCTTTCTGTCCTTGAGGCAATTTATTTCTATCTTCGTCAGCAATAAAGAAATCCATAGAAGAAACCAGTTTTCCTGATGAGCCGATTCTAAATCCTTTAGGCACATTCGCTGATATTATTGGAGTTGCCTCCGTCAATCCGTAGCCTTGAAACATAGGTATGCCTAAAGAGGCAAAAAACTGTTGTAACTCAGCATCCAGTATAGCACCGCCACCAATAAAAAATTCTAGTTTTCCGCCGAAGCCCGCTCTAATTTTTTTGTACAAAACGGCATCTGCCAGATAGTGCAAAGGTGCTAGCAAAGCTCTCCAGCCCTTTCCTTTATTGCCACCGTCGCCCACGTAGGCGTAGCTGACTTTCAGAAAAAAACTGAACAATCCCATCGCTCCTTTATCTCTGATACCTTTTTCTATATTTTTGCGAAAATTCTTTGCTAGTGCAGGCACACTCATCAGCACATGAGGCTGCAATTCTTTGATATTTATAGGAATATTCTTTAGCACATCCATCGGTTTATTGCCCACATCCACCGAGCCGATACTTGCACCAAAAAACATAAAACAATATAGGCAAGCCGTATGGGCAAAAGCATGATCCCAAGGCAGAATAGCTAGAGTTCGATAATCAGAAGTTATCTTAACCATCGAGCAAACCTGCTCAACGTTACCAACATAGTTTTGCTGAGTTAGCATAATCCCTTTGGGCTCGGCAGTCGTCCCCGAAGTATAAGATATTGTTGCGATATTATCGCCATTCACTGCCTGCTTGCAACTTTCAAAATCGGCTTTTTTGTTTTTCAAAAACTCGGCACCTCTTTCTCTCAGCTGAGAGAAAGTAATCACCTTGCCATCAATAAGTTCTGAAGTCTCATAATCATCGTCCATGCAGATAATGCATTCCAACTCGGGCAGCTTGTCGATTATTTCGACCACTTTCTTTAAATGCCATTTAGACAGCATTATAGCCCTCGACTGCGAATGAACAATCCGAAATTCAATCTCTAAGGGTGACAACTTAATAGATAAGGGAACATTTGCACATCCACAATAGAATATTGCCAATTCTCCCAGCAACCAGTCGTTTCGCCCCTCCGACAGCATCGAGATGTGCTCATTGGGTTTAAAGCCATAGTCTTGCAGTCCTGCGGCAAGTAAATATACATCGTCCCGTGCGTCTGCATAACTCAGGCTTTGGTATTTTCCATCTTTTTTCTCCCACAATAGTGGGTTTGACGAATACTTCTCTACTCTATTTTCAAATAACTCTGGTAATGTTTGCATTTTTTTATTTGCTTGTATCTAACGCTCCTATCAAGTTTTGTATGCTGCTAAAACCCTCGTCAGCACAGTATTTCTTCAAATTATCAATCACTTTTATCGGTGAAGTAGGGTCAAGGAAAACTCCTGTTCCAATCTGTACCGCCGTAGCTCCGGCCAACAAAAACTCTACTACATCTGTAGCCGACATAATACCGCCCACTCCCACAACAGGAATTTTCACTGCCGAAGCAACCTGCCACACCATCCTCAGTGCTATCGGTTTTATTGCAGCACCCGACAATCCGCCTGTAATGGTCGATAGTACGGGCTTTCGCTTCCGTGCATCTATTGCCATGCCTAGCAAAGTATTTATCAGCGACACCGCATCAGCACCTTCCTCTTCGGCAATACATGCCATTTTTGCAACATCTGTAACATTGGGCGACAGTTTGACTATCAGTGTCTTATTGTACACTTTTCGGACTTCTCTCACTACTACCCTTGCCATGTCCGGGTCAACACCAAAAGCCATTCCTCCGGCTTTCACATTAGGACAAGAGATATTAAGTTCCATTGCAGGAATATTGTCAAGGACATTTATTGCTTCCGACAGTTTTATATAATCATCAATGGTCGAGCCGTTTACATTCACAATGACATTCGTGTCATATTTTGACACACGGGGATAGATACGCTCTCTGAAATCTTCCAAACCTTTGTTTTGAAGCCCAACTGCATTAAGCATTCCCGAAGGAGTTTCTGCCATACGTGGATAAGGGTTTCCCTCTCGTGGCAGCAGGGTTAAGCCTTTGACGAATAGTCCGCCCAAATCGTTTATATTTACAAAATCCTCAAGCTCCTCGCCGTATCCACAAGTTCCTGATGCCAATGTTATTGGGTTTTTAAACTCCAAAGCACCTATTTTCACCGATAAATCTACCATGTCAATTCTTTTGTATTAAACACTGCTCCCTCGGTACATACGCATCTATTGCCGGTTGTTGTGGGTTCTACGCAGCATAGGCACACTCCTATTCCGCACGCCATTGTGTTTTCGAGCGACACCTCACAATCCACACTATTTCGTTTTGCAAGTTCGGCAATAGCCTTCATCATTGGCAGAGGCCCACAGCAATATATTCTGTCATAGCTACTTGCATTGCTCATAAAGGGATTCTCCGTTACCAATCCTTTCTCGCCGAATGAGCCGTCATTGGTGGAATATGAGAAGTCTGCAAAATTGTGATACTCCTCCACCACACACAGGTCAGACTTACTCTGCGCCCCAATTATCACCTTGCAGTTCTGCTTGTTTGCTATTGTTTTTGATAGAAACAAAATTGGCGCAAGCCCGCTGCCACCGCCTACCAAGAGTACTTTTTCGTCTTTGCGGGGAAGTGCAAAGCCTGTCCCCAGAGGCATTAGCATATCAGTATGACTGCCAACAGCCTGACTGACAAGGAAGTTCGTTCCTCTTCCGATATTTTTAATGATTAGCCCCAAGCGTTTCGTGCTTTTACAGTAGCTGAAAACCGAAAATGGTCTTCTCAGAAACACCCCTAGCTCTTTCACCTTAACATTGGCAAACTGCCCTGCTTCAATTTCAAAATCAGCATTCCCATCAAGCTTGTAGACAAGCTCAAAAATATCCTTTGCCAATTCTTTACTCTCTACTAGTTCAGCAGTAACTAACCTTTTATGCGACATACTCATCCTAATTTTGTTCAAATGTACAATATTTGGCTGGGATAGGCAAAAAAAAAATAGTACCTTTGTACATCATTGCTAATGCCAGATGACAGAAAAGAATTACAGGTTTAACATCAGTATTAAATTAGGGATTCTATCCTTAACTGTGAATACTGTATTGTTTGTAATAAAATATTATGTCGGGCATAAAGATCAATCTTTGGCAATAACAGCAGATGCTTGGCACACACTCAGCGACTCTGTTTCCTCTATTATACTGATAGTTTCTGTTTTACTGACAAATCGACCTCGCACTGAGAAACATCCTTTTGGATATGGACGCATTGAACACATTGGGGCTTTAATTGTCGGTGCCTTACTAGTATATATTGCAATAAATTTTATTTCTCAGGCCTACGACAGTCTCGTAAGCAAAGATAAAACAACTTTCAGCACATTGGCTTGGGTAGTGACAATAGTTTCAATAGCTCTCAAAGAGGTTCTTGCAAGGATAACATACGTACAAGGCAAGAAGATAGACTCCAGCATTCTTATTGCTGATGCATGGCATCACAGGAGCGATGCTTTATCATCGTTAGTAATACTAACAGGACTAATATTCAATAAAGCATTTTGGTGGATAGATGCAGCATTAAGTTTAATAGTTTCTATATTAATAATAAAAGTGGCTATAGACATTTTCAAGTCTGAGCTCACTTCTCTTGTAGGTAAATCAACACCAAAAGACCTCGAAGATAAAATTAAGAGTACTATTGTAAAGCGGTATAATACCGACTATAACATCCATCATATTTTGTTGCACGAGTACGGCTATCACCGCGAAATGAGTTGTCATATAGCACTCAATCCTGAGATTAGCTTACAGGAAGCCCACAAAATCTGCACGAATATAGAGGATTGTATAAAGCAAGAATTTGGGATAGTACTTACAATCCATCCAGAGCCTAAGCAGTAAAAACACACCGGCGAAATTGGTATAAAACTCCAATATTACAGGATTTGAGCGCTTTAGATGCTCTGATTTCCTCTGGGGATAAATCCCTTGACAACGGATTGTCGTTAAGGCCTGCCATCACAACTAAGTAAGCTTACTCGTTTTATATATTCCGTTGAGTTTCGCAATTAGACACCGGTGTGAAACTCTTTTATCTATCTAGTAGCTAGCAGTATTTTGTTCAATCTGCAACTCTACATATTTAATTCTTGAAATAGAATATGCATCATTTTCCTTAGCTCCAAGTGCCAAATTGTAATAGTATTTGGCAACTCCAAGCTGATTATTTACGAATGCTTTGTCGGCTAAGTTAATATATTTTCTGTATTCTTGTTCTGCTTTGTCAACATTCTCATTAGCTCTTGCGCGCGCCAAATCCTTGATAGCAAACATAACATCTTGATTATCGGGCTCTAAAGCGAGCGCTTTTTTAAAAAAATATTCGGACATAATAAAGTTCCCATTTAATTTTTCGGCATTACCTTTCATGAGAAGTGCAGCACAATCATTCTCTGGGACTTCTGCGATGTTTATATTATCTTTCATTTTTCCTAATTCAGCACTGGAAATGTAAGCATCGTATTCAGAGTATTTTTCATCGTTGGGATCTATATCTTTCACAATTCTGAATGTCGATATAGCTCGCTCCCACTCCTCTTCTTGCAGCATTTGTTTTCCTTCTGCAATCATCTGAACGATTTTAGACTCCAAATCTGCAACAAGGGTTTTGACATGAGATATCTGCGCTATGCAGTCTTTTTGGGATGGTCGGATTTTACTTGCCGCCATATAGTACTTCAATGCAGACCTGTACATATCTGACTCGTACAAACCGTTTCCGTATTCCATTAGTTTATCGTACCCATCATCATCAGGAGTAATTTCTCGGGTATAGTCGTATGTCTCGGGTTTTTCATTTTTAGCGGCTTCAGCAAGGGCTTTTTGTTGGTCAAGGAAAGTAATAATCTCATTTATTTCAGCTATTTTATCAGCGGGATATTTTTCATTTGGCTTTAATTTTAATGCTAGATTATAATTCGATAGTGCATTCTCATATTGCTTACCGTAAAACAGCTTATTTGCCTTATTTATAAAGACATTATACTTCTCTTGTAGTATAATTTGTTCTGTCATATCTGCCATTACACCAGAGTCTTCATTCTGTTTTTGAGCTAGTTCTTTCCTTTGCTCAATTATTTTTAGCACGTCTGTTATTTTGCCATTGACAAAATCATTGTCGATAATAGACTTCGCCTCTCTATAGCTACTTAACGCTGATTCATATTCTTCTTTTGCTACAGCAGCATCACCAAGAGCAATAAGCTGATTAAATTCCTCCAATTTTTCTTTATTTCCTTGTTGCTTTTTCAGTTCTGCCTCTGCCAACGATATCTGCCGTTTTGGATAAACCTCTTTGGGTTTAAGTGCCAATGCCTCATTATAATATTTTATCGCACTTTCATAGTCCTCTAAATCAAAAGATTTATCTGCCTTTTCAATCACTCCTTTGTACGCGAGCTCAAGCTCCCTCTCACTCAGCATGCTGACTATCAGTGCTATTCTTTCTACTGAATACTGATGTCCCGGATATTCTTTTAGCACTGCTTCGTATGCATTTTTTGCTTCTTTGTATTTCTTCTCAACGAACAAGGCATCAGCATTGCCTACCAATTTCTTCTGGCGGGCAACAGACGCGAGGATTCCTTCTATTTCGGCTATTCTTTTTGGCGGATACACTTCCTTTGGTTTCAGTTTACCAGCGTCTGTATAGCCTTGCAATGCGACTTCATAATTTTTGTTACCAAAGGCATTATCTGCTCCGGCAATAAGCATACTGTACTGATATTCTAAGTTTTCTTTCTCTTGTTCCAGTTTTTCCAATTTTGCTTTTGCCTTATTTATCTGACCTTTTGGGTATTCTTCTAACGGTTTTATTGTCAATGCCTCTTCGTACTTAGTGATAGCATTCTCATACTGGCTAGAGCCAAAATATTGGTCTGCAATCTTTACTACTCCTAAATATCTTTCATTTTCTTTCTGACCAGCCAGAATCTTGTCTATTTCTTTTACTCTTGCTTTAGACAATGTGTGTGCGGGTTCAATAGCAAGTACAGCCTGATATTTATCTTTAGATTGCAAGTAGTCGTTCGCATCAAACAAATTGCCGGCCTCAGTAAGAAGATTCTCCAGGTTCTTCTGCACTTCCAGAATTTCCAGAATTTCAGCAATTCGTTTCTTTGGGTATGCCTCCTCTGGTTTTATCGTTTCGGCATCTTTATATTTTTGCAGAGCATCTGGCAGCAATTGCTTCTTATAATAGGTGTCTGCTTCGGAGAGTACCTGCCTATACTTTCCTTCTATATTCTCGGCTTCTAATAATTCTCTAGCAGTCTTTAATCTTTTTGTTGCTAATTCATCTCCAACCTTCAACTCCAGTGCTTTGTTAAAGCTCTCAATGGCGGCATTATATTTTTCAGCAACCATGTGGGCTGAACCTTCTACCATTGCTTGTTCATACAAAGCCTCAATTTGTTCTTTTTTTGCAATGCTTGATAATAACTCGTCAATCTTCTTTATTTGGTTTATGGGATATTCTGCTCCGGGCTTTATTGAAAGTGCGTCTTTATACAGTTCTTTTGCATCCGAATACCGTTCTGCTCCAAAATACCCATCGGCTTTTGATATTACTTCGTTATAACGGTTCTCTTTATCTTTTAGACTTCCCAATCTAGTACACTCTTTAATTTGAGATATTGCATATTCATCACCTTTTTTAATAGACAGAGCTCCTGTGTAGGAAATCTTTGCTTCTGCATAAGCCTCTTGCTTAAACTGCTTGTCTGCTATTGCTATTTGTGCCTTATATCTAGACTCAATATCCAGAAGGATATTCTCCTGATTAAGACGCTCTTGCATTTTCTTATTAATCCTTTCAATCTGCATTGCAGGATACACTTCGTTGGGATATAAGTCTAATGCTTTAGTATAGGTAGATTTTGCATCCTGTAGCATGTCTTTATCAAACTGCTTATTCGCCTCTACTATTAATCTCTCATAATCTTTCCTTTTGTTTGGGTCTTCATCTTCGCCATCACTTTTGTTCTTAATTTCTTTTTGCACTTCTGCTATCATGGCTTTCAGCTTACTCTTTATGTGATTGGGAGTTAAATACACCTTGTTATCAAACTGTTGTGTCGCTTGATTAAAAAAGATTGCTCCAACTGCTTGGTCCAACAGATCGAAGGTAGAGACAGTTTCTTGCTCCTTGAACAAAGACACCTCGATAAGCATAGCATCCACACCATCTCCCCTATCAGTAACATAACTAGGCACTTCTGTGCTTACCAATATCTTTTTACTGTAATATCCATCTTTACTAAACTCCAAGATGTACTCTTGATTCAATTCTAATCGAATTTTAAATCCCCCTTTTTTCAAGAGTCTGATTTGCTCTCGCAACTGTCCATTCTGCATAGAGCGTACAGTAGCACCCGTCGCATCATCTTTCTCTACTTTTACAGTCCCTTCTATTACAAAGAAGCTATTTTGCTGCCCATGAGCAAATAGTGAAAGAGACACAAAAAATACTATTACAAAAAAACGACTCATATTATTGAAATTTTCAAACAATTACAAAACTAACTAAAATTATTGACATAATAGATAATCACAAAGTCCTAACATTTATGCGCATACATTGTCTTGCATACTATGCTGCATCTAGTGCTCATCCCAAACAAAGTAAGATGGCGGAAAATAAGATCCAAAATCTAAAGAGGAGGTTCGTTTAAATATTCCATAAACAGCAGCTCCACTGCCCGACATTGATGAATATAGCGCTCCTAATTCGTACAACCTTTTTTTTGCGTGTTCTATATTGGGTTTTAACTTAAAAACATGTTTTTCAAAATCGTTTTTCAATAAGTCTCGCCATTCGTCGACAGGTAATTTTATAATTTCCTGTAAAGACACCGGTGGCTCTTGTGGGCTTACTCCCCCATACGCCTCCGCCGTCGACACCGCATCTGGAGGCTTAACTATAACAAATTGGTAATCTGAAAGATCTAACTCGATAGGGCTAAGCAGCTCGCCTCGTCCTCTCGCAATACACGGCTTTGACAATATAAAAAAAGGGCAGTCGCTTCCTAGTTTCAAAGCATAATCGTACAATTCAGTATCTGGTATATTTAGATTAAACATGTCATTCATTCCCCGCAACACAGCAGAGGCATTAGACGATCCTCCTCCCAGGCCTGCACCGAATGGAATAAACTTTTCCATTGTAACAGAAACACTATGAGGGATTTCATATTTATCTGATAATATCCTATACGCTTTATACACAAGATTATTATCTATCGGGCAGTCGACTTTCAAGCCCTCATCCTTGTAGGAGAATGTGTCTGATGGGGTCATCTCAATTCTATCACTAAGCTTTACAGGGTAGAATATGGTACACAACTCATGAAAGCCGTCAGTTCTCTTCTTTATTACCTGCAGACCTAGATTTATTTTTGCTCTTGAATATATAATCATTGCGATGAATTTACCTACAAATATAATACATATCTTTGCAGCACACAGCAAATAAAAATAAATGAGCAGAAACCTAGTAATTGATATAGGCAACAGCATGGTAAAACTAGCCATATTTGATGGTTCCGAACTAAAATATTTAGAAAAATGCCCTCTCGCCAGCCTGATTCAAACTCTAAGTAGTAAAAAGTATAAAGAATCGACCGGTTGTATTCTTTCTAGTACTAAAAATATCAATCCTGATTTACGTTCTTTTTTAGATGACAATTATTCACCACTCATATTTTCTCCATCACACACTCCTATTCCTGTTACTAATTTATATAAATCAAAAGAGACGTTGGGAGCAGACAGGCTAGCAAACGCAATTGGCGCTGCATCATTATGTCCAAACAGAAATACTCTCATCATAGATTGTGGGACAGCCCTAACCTTCGACTATATTAATTCTAATGCTGAATATTTGGGAGGAACTATCTCTCTGGGACTAAAAATGAGATTTCAAGCCCTAAATCACTATACAGACAAGCTCCCCATGCTCGAAGCCAAAGAATACGACAATACGCTGTTTATCGGAGAGAATACGGAGAGCTCGATAATGCTAGGAGTAATAAATGGAATAGTAGGAGAAATCGACTCTACAATAAAGCGGGCAACCCTTACGTTTGATAATTTAAACACAATAATAACCGGCGGGGACTCTCTTTTTTTGGAAAAGAAGATAAATAGTGGCATATTTGTAAGCCGAATTTTGACACTTGTTGGTTTAAACAGTATTCTTAATTATAATGCGAAATTTAACTAAAGTATTAACAATTATGGCATTGTCTATGATTTCAAGCAATGCCTTCGGACAGTTGTCCGACAACAGCAACAACTCCTCTCCTTACTCAAGATATGGGATAGGAACTTTAAGTCCCTATTATCAAGGTTCATACTCAGGAATGGGTGGTGCGTCTATAGGAGCAAGAAGGGGCAATGAAGTCAATGTTGCAAACCCGGCAGCAAATAGTAATTTTGACTCTCTAGCGTTCATAATGCAAGCTGGTTTATTCGGATCTTATTCAGGATTGACATCAACCAATGGAGAGAAAGCTACATTGTATGATGGTAATTTCTCACACTTGGTAATAGGATTTCCCATTACCACCGGGTTAGGATTTTCAGCAGGAGTAAGACCATTCTCGAATGTTGGATACGAGGCCAACCAACAAAAGGACAATTACCCATTTGGCACAGCAAACATCAACTATTACGGCTCAGGAACCTTGTCGGAAGTATTTGGAGGTCTGGGATGGCGTGTTTTCAAAAATTTGTCCATCGGTACCAGCCTTAATTTTATTTTTGGAGAGTTGACCCGCACCGATGAAGTTATCAGCGCATCGTCTGATGCACAGATATTTAGGAGCGTAGAGAATATTTATCTTCGAAACATGATGATAAAACCGGCGATTCTGTACACAATACCAATAAATGAAGAAAGAGCCATCAATATAGGTGCCTTTTATGAGACTAAATTGTCGTCCAAATCAAAATACACCCTTTTCGAAAGAATAGGCTCCGACACAACTCAATATGTAGAGCGAGATGGTGATGAAATCGGACTACCGTCATCCTACGGTTTTGGTATTTCATACACAAGGGACGAAAAGTTGATGATTAATGCCGACTACTATAGGACAGACTGGGCTGATGTTTCTCTGATGTTGACAGACGAAGGAAGAATAAGAAACTTACAAAGATTTAGTGGTGGAGCCGAGTACACTCCTGACTCTAAGGCTCTTCGCGGATATCATAATAAAATATCATATAGAGCAGGTGCTTTCTACGAAAAAGGATATATAGCACTAAACGGAGAGCAACTGAATAAGTATGGGATTACACTTGGAGCAGGCTTTCCAATTAAAGTAATAAACACACTTAATGTTTCTTTGGAGTTGGGACAAAATGGGAAGAAATCGAACAATCTAATAAGGGAGAACTATGCGAGACTTTCTTTATCGTTCAATTTTCACGAACTATGGTTTAGACAATATCAATATAAATAGCAATATAATGAAAACTTATAATCTTAAATTTTTAGGCTTATTTGCCTTTATGCTTGCATTCTGTTACTCTGCAAATGCACAAAAAACAATCACAGGAGTGGTTTATAATGAAGGGAAGCCTATGGCCGGAGTCAATGTAGAAATTCACAAAGGAGGTTCTTCAATGACGAGTTTTGATGGAGCTTACAGCCTTGAGGCAAGTAGCAAATCCAAGCACATAAAATTCACCTTCATAGATGAGTCAAAAAAATTAGACATAGAAGGTAAAGACGGAACTCATTTTGATTTTTATTGGGATGGCATTGCCCCTAAAGTAACAACAGACAAAGAGGGAGCAGACCTAAGAAGACATAAAGAGCTAGTAGAAGAAAAGGTTACAGACTATATCAACAATGTTTCGCTGTATTCTGAATACATGAAAAAAAGCAATTATGCAGATGGCTTGGCGCCGTTGTTGCACATATACGAAAAGTATCCGGCATCTTCAAAGAACGTTTATGTATACTACATAAACTACATGAAAGACAAAATTAAAAAGGCGGATAATATCGAAGAGAAATTTAAAATTGTTGACACAATATTCTCAATATACGAAAAGCGTGCTAAATATTTTGATGGTGAGAATACTGATATGGCATCTAATAAGATGACTATCTTTTACCACGAAGTTGCTTCGAACCCCGAATTAAATGATAACGATATTATAAAATCTAGCAAAAAACTGTCCAGCCTAGCAGAAGGAGCTATTTCTAAAGGACAAATAACTGCGGGCTCTGTACTTTTGTACATGAGTGCAACTCGTACCTTGTTTGACTTTGGCAAACTGACAAAGCAAGATGTCATTGATGTATACGACAAGACATCTGCTATTGTCGAAAAGGAACTAAAAACTAAGCCAAACGACGAAGACTGGAAACAAGCACAATCGACAATAAACAATTTATTTATAAAGGTTGCAGACTGCGAGACGCTCTTAGGAATATACACAAATAAATATGAGTCTATAAAGAATGAAGCAGAAGAGCTAAACAAGATGCTTCGTAGACTACAATATAAAGACTGCTCAGAAACCGAACTATTTAGAAAAGCTACTATCCAACAATATAAACTAGCACCATCTGCCGAAGCAGCATGCAACATGGCGGTAAACTATTGGAAAGACGGAGATGACACAAATGCTGATAAATTTTTCAATGAGGCTATATCTCAAGAAACTGACCCCAATCAGATTTGCATCTATAAATACAGATATGCTAAATACTTATATTCAAAGAAGAAATTCTCTAATGCATTTAATATGCTCAACGACGTAGTAAAAATTGACTCGCGTAACGGAGAAGCACTCTCGCTAATGGGCGATATCGTAATATCTACAGGATGTGGTAGCGAAGCATACGAGAAGAAAGCTAAATATTGGGTAGCTGTAGACTACTACCTAATGGCAAAGCATGCGAATCCGGATCTTTCTGGTCAAATGGACAGCAAGATTGGCACCTATTCTAGGCACTTCCCTACTAAAGAGGAATTATTCTTCGCAGGACTAAAAGACGGCGACTCTTATACTTATTCTTGTGGATATGTTGTCAAGACAACAAGGGTACGATAAACGCAAACGCTTACTCCGAGCTAGTTTCAATGTGGTTGCTATCTTAATAGTAACCACATTGCTTACAGTATGCTCAAAAAAAGAGAATACTCTAAGCTTATCTAAAACAACAATAGACAGCTTATTGAAAGTGCCCCCCATTATGTATCAAGAGAATTTCTTAATGACTTATACCGATTCGGGACATATAACAACCAGTATAAGTGGTGCTGTGGTGCAACAATTTGCCGACGAAGAAGAGTACACCGAGTTTTCAAAAGGACTAGAGGTATTGCGATTTGCACAAGACGGAACGCAAACCTCCTCTCTCAAAGCCGACTACGCGAAAGAATTTGCTAAGCAAAAACAATGGGAAGCCAGAGGAAACGTAATTGCCACAAATGCAAAAGGAGACACACTAAAAACAGAGTACTTGCTGTGGGACGAGAAAAAAAATAAAATATCCTCGGACCAGTTTGTCGAATTTGTAAACGAAGGGAATACCATACGTGGAATTGGATTTATTTCATCTACGGACATGACAGATTGGCGGATACTTAAATCTGCAGCCGATCTTTTATTTGACAAATAAACACTATGGGACTGTTCATTATTATACTGATGCTGATACTATCAGCTTTTTTCTCTGGAATGGAAATTGCTTTTGTGTCATCCAACAAGTTGCAACTTGAACTTGATAAAAGTCAGGAGGGACTCAGTTCAAAAATCATAAACATTGTCACCAAAAACCCGTCTCATTATATAGCTTCCGTACTAGTAGGCAACAATTTTGCATTAGTAATATACAGTTTGGCATTCTCTAGATTGGCAGAGCCTTGTATAAGAGACTTCATAACCAGTAGCGACATTGGAGTTCTGCTAATCCAGACAGCGACATCCACTTTGATAATACTATTTCTAGCTGAATTTCTGCCAAAGACTCTATTCACCATGAACCCTAGCCTTATAATGAAGACTTTTGCCATTCCATTATTCTTCTTTTACATAATACTATATCCATTGGCAAGGCTAATGACCCTTCTATCAGATATATTTCTCGCTATTTTTAAGAACACTAACAACAAGAAAAATACAAAGGCTACCGTTTTCAGCAAGGTTGATTTAGAGCATTATCTCATGGAAACCAGCGAAAGAGCTCAAAAAGATCAGAACAATATAATTAGTGATATCAAACTGTTCAGGAATGCGCTTGATTTTTCTAATGTCAGGCTGCGCGACATAATGGTTCACAGAACAGAGATTGAAGCAGTTGATATAAATACAGACATCGACAAAATAAGAAGTTTGTTTATTAGTACAGGATATTCTAAGCTCCTTATATACGAGGAATCTATTGACAATATCATTGGCTATATTCACTCATCCATAATGTTTAAGAACCCGAGCTCCATTAAAGAACATATTATACAGATAATTGATGCTCCAGAATCAATGCAGGCAAACAAATTGCTATCTAAACTTATCAAACAGCGTAAAAGTATTGCCGTTGTTGTTGATGAGTTTGGCGGCACAGCAGGGATTGTAACAACCGAGGACATTTTGGAAGAGATTACCGGCGAAATTGAGGACGAACATGACAAGGATGATTCTGTAGAAAAACAGATTAAAGAGAATGAATATTTGTTCTCTGCAAAGCTAGAACTAGATTATATCAATGAAGAATACGGATTAAACCTTCCTGTTGACAATTCTTATGACACTCTTGCCGGGCTGATTCTGTCGAAATATGAAAGTATGCCTGAGCCAAATACCACTATTGAGTTTGGCAACTTTAGCATTAGGATTATAAAAGTATCAAAAACGCGTATCGAATTGGTATTACTATCGATAATTTAATCTTGGACCTCATCAGTCTTCGGATATTTCCACAAAACCCATAGCAATAGCGCAACAGAGAGAACTATGGCAACAGCACATTGTATGTCGCTTGGCATTTCCAGTATGCCACTTACTGCCTGCATACTGTCTGTTTGATAATCAGAGCTTCCAACCAAAACAATAAAGTTATTAAGAGCATGCGCTGCAATTGGGAGCCATATATTCCGAGTCTTATACCTTAACCACCCCAAAAATAATCCCAAATAAAGGGCTACTGAAAATTGCCATGGGTTTAAATGATATGCCGCAAATAAGAGAGCCGAAAAAACGATTGCAAAAAATGGAGAGTACTTTCTCAGCAAGCCTCTCATTATCACTCCTCGAAAAATTAACTCCTCTACAACAGGTGCAAATATCGCGACACGCACAGCTTGCCCGGCAAATCCGAACTCCGACCACAGCACCTTGCTAAACAATTCTTCAAACCATGCAGGCACTGGTATCACAGCAATGACAAGACTATTTATATAAATAATAAAACGTTGCATCAACAAAACTACAAGGAATACAAGAAGTACCACTACAACAGGAAATCTCTTCGATGGAAACATATTTCTCATTGCATCTTTTGAGCGTACAATTCCATAAATCAAAACAAAAGCATTAAGGGCAACAACAAGTATAAAACTTTTGTATTTATTGAATAAATAATCAGTTCCTTTAAAATAATCGTAAACCGACAAAGGTAGATTCACAACAACCTCTATTAGTAGAGCTATTACTAACAACATAATAGCTTGCGATGCTGACGGGTATATCTTAGACTTATAACTTTCCATATCGACAAATATACTGCAAACTATGACTTGCACGAAAATATTGCATAAATATACTTGAAATATAATATAATATGACTATCTTTGCACCTCGAAATTAGTTTTAACTTTTTAAACGAGTATTTATTATGAATCAGTACGAAACCGTTTTCATCGTAACTCCCGTTTTATCTGAATCTCAGGTAAAGGAAGCGGTACAAAAGTTTAAGGGTTTGATCACCGAGAATGGTGGTGAAATCGTAAACGATGAGTTTTGGGGACTAAAAAAACTAGCCTACCCCATCCAGAAGAAATCAACCGGATTTTACCAGCTTTTCCAGTTCAAAGCTGACCCTAGCTTTATTCAGAAGTTAGAAATTGAATACAAGCGAGACGAACGCTTAATGCGTTTTCTGACTTTCAAACTCGACAAGTATGCAATTGAGTGGGCAGACAAGCGAGTTAGTAGAAAGAGCAACAAAAAAAGTGAAACCGTAAAAACCGAGGAGGAAAAATAATCATGGCTAACAATCAACGTGATATAAGATATCTAACTCCACCAACAGTGGAGGTACAAAAAAAGAAATATTGCAGGTTTAAGAAGAACAATATCAAGTATATTGATTACAAAGATCCTGAGTTCTTGAAAAAGTTTCTTAACGAACAAGGAAAGATACTTCCTCGCAGGCTTACAGGTACATCTTTGAAATTTCAAAGAAAGGTTGCACAAGCGGTAAAACGTGCTCGTCATTTGGCATTATTACCATACGTTGTTGATGGATTAAAATAAGAAGATTATCATGGAAATTATATTATTACAAGACATAGCAAGGTTAGGAAGCAAGGACGATGTAATAGCAGTAAAAGACGGTTATGCTCGCAACTACCTAATCCCACAAAAGAAGGCTCTAATAGCCAATAAATCAACCCTAAAAGTTCTTGAGGAAAATAAAAGACAGAGAGCATTTAAAGAAGCCAAACTTAAGGACGAGGCTCTTGTCATAGCAGAGAAACTCAAAGACAAGAGTGTTTCAATAGGTGCTAAAACTAGCTCTACCGGCAAGATTTTTGGTTCTATCAACGAGGTTATCATAGCAGAGAAAATCTCTGAAAGCGGCATAGAAATTAATCGTAAGCAAATCATAATACCTGAGCCTATAAAGGAAACAGGAGCTCATACGATAAAAATAAAACTGCACAGAGACGTTATTGTTGACATAAACGTTGATGTAGTTTCTGAATAAATCAGAAATATTCACACACAAAAAGGGTCGATTGAAATTCAATCGACCCTTTTACATTTCTATCGCATTCGTTCCTCATAATAAGTATACAATTTCTTTCTAAGCAGAAAGAAGCTAAGCACGATACTTCCTCCATAGACTCCTGTCATATTAAGATTCTTTGATTGCTTCAATATCTCGACTCGTTTAGCTCTTAGGCTTCCCAAAGCCTGAAAGAAATGCAAATATGCCTTGAACAAAGCTCCTATGCCTCCAAAATCCATTTTTACCAGAAACATTGGAACCGACATAAAATCAACCACACTTTTGCTCAACAGCCTCAGCAGCAGGCTTCCTCGGGGCACATTCTTGTATAGCATAAACAAGGAGTTCCGAAAATTCAAGTACAGTTTTTTGGAACTGGCATAAGGCAATGTACCTCCTCCCAAATGAAACACTTTGCTCTGAGGAACAGAGTATATGGTATAGCCTAGCCCCTTAAACCGCCAACACAAATCAATTTCTTCCATATGAGCAAAAAAGTCTGCATCCAAGCCGCCAGCTTCCCTATACGCCGATGCTCGAACAAACATCGCTGCTCCTGACGCCCAAAAAATCTCCGATATATCGTCATATTGCCCTAAATCCTCTTCCAAATAGTCAAATACCCTTCCTCTGCAAAATGGATAAGCAATCTTGTCAATATACCCTCCGGCAGCACCTGCATGTTCAAAATAACTCTTCTGGTTATACGATAGTATTTTAGGTTGGCAAGCTGCAATGCTTCTGTCGCTCTCCATCAGATTAATTATAGGCTCAATCCATCCTTCTGTAACCTCGACATCCGTGTTTAACAATACAAAATATTCGGCATTAATCTTCTCCAATGCGACATTATACCCTCCTGCAAATCCGTAATTCTTATCATTTTCGATAACCCTTACCAAGGGATAATTAGAACGCAAATACTCTATAGAATTATCGTCAGAGCCATTATCGGCGACATAGATCCCAATATCACTACCAGCGGAATATTGTAAAACAGACGGTAAAAATCTATCGAACAATTTGACCCCATTCCAATTTAACAAAACAACAGCAACTTTCGACATAAATATTAATTTAAGGTGCAAAAATAGTTATTTTTAGAGTAATACGCGCTGTATGAGTATACAATCAGCACGCAAAGCAATGCATTTTTACTAACTTTGCAGAAGTTCAAATTGGCTGTGTCGATGAAAGAAAAAGTTGTGATTATAACTGGTGCATCATCAGGTATTGGAAAAGCTTTAGCGTATGAGTTTGCCAAAAAAGGTGCTCATTTAGTATTAGCTGCTAGAAATATTCAAAAGTTGAAGGAAATTACCCAAGATTTACCTAACAACAAGGTGCTATGTGTAGAAACGGATGTTACTAGCGAACTAGACTGCAAAGACTTAATAAACAAAACCCTTGATAGATTTCACGGAATAGATATCCTTGTCAATAACGCCGGTATATCTATGCGAGCTCTTTTTCTGGATACAGACATTAATGTAATGAAGCAATTAATGGATGTAAACTTCTGGGGAGCCGTATATTGTACCCATTATGCACTCCCTCACCTCATTGAGTCTTCGGGTTCGGTGGTTGGAATTAATTCTATTGCTGGATTTATCGGTTTGCCTGGAAGAGCCGGATACTCTGCATCGAAATTTGCAATGAGAGGTTTTCTTGACACATTGAGAGTCGAGAACTTACATAACGGCCTGCACGTATTGAATGTCGCTCCCGGATTTACAGCATCAAATGTCAGGAAAAACGCACTGACATCCAACGGCAATAAGCAAGGGGAGAGCCCCAGAGACGAAGGACATATGATGAGTGCCGAAGAATGCGCTAAACGAATTGTAAACGCTGTAAAATATAGAAAACGAGAGCTTATCCTGACTTTTAAAGAAGGAAAACTTAGTGTTTTTCTTTCCAAAATATACCCTCATCTTATGGATAGATTATCATTCAACCATATGGCAAAGGAGCCGGACTCTCCTATAAAAAAGCTATAAATGTCTACTACATTATTAATTGTCATAATAACTGGCATAACATCATTCCTAGCGTTAGACAATAGGGAATTATTTTACAAGCTACGACTCTCGCCCTACGACATCATTCATAAAAAACAGTACTACAGGGTATTGAGCCACGCTCTTCTGCATGCAAATTTCCCGCACCTACTGGTCAACATGTTTGTGCTATACAGCTTTGGAGGCGCAGTCGAAAATATTTACTCCGAAATGTGGGGACAAAGCGGCAAAATATATTTCATTTTACTATACATTACTGGCGCAATTGTTTCTTGCCTTCCCGCACTACTTAAACACAAGAATAATATATACTATAGTGCTGTCGGGGCATCTGGTGCCGTAGCAGCGGTGGTTTCTAGTTTTATTATATTTTATCCGTGGCAAAAACTATATCTATTCTTGCTCATCCCCATTCCTGCCATTATATTCGGCGTGATATACGTGGCGTATTCGTGGTATATGGCAAAACGCGATAGCTCTCTGATTGCTCACGATGCTCACCTTGCCGGCACTATTTGGGGTTTTTTATTCCCAATTTTGTTAGATTCAAAAGTTACTACTATCTTTATAGCAAATCTATTGAATTTTTAAAACCCTGTTTTTATGAGATATAGAAACCTAGGCGGAAGTGACATCAGAGTCTCGGAAATCAGCTTTGGTGCGTGGGCTATCGGAGGATGGCAGTGGGGTGGCACTGACGAAAGTGCTGCTATACGAGCAATACATAAATCCTTTGAAATGGGAGTTACGACAATCGATACGGCTCCGATATACGGCTTCGGTCGAAGTGAGAAGATTGTGGGAGAAGCAATTAAAGGAAACAGAGATAAATATCAGATCCTTACTAAATTCGGTCTTAGATGGGATTCCAAAGATGGTCTTGCATACTTAGAAACCCAAGATAACAGGGGCAATCCATTGACAGTAAAAAGAATAGCAACAAAAGCAAGTGTCATATATGAATGCGAACAAAGTTTGAAGCGTTTGGGAACTGACTATATAGATCTACTGCAAATACACAGACCCGACCCAAACACTCCAATAAAAGAGACATTCCTAGCCCTCAACGAACTAATGAGTTCCGGAAAGATTAGAGCTGTGGGAGTCAGCAATTATACGATTGACATGATGGAGGAAGCTCTGAGATATACTAAGATTGCTACAAATCAGGTACATTACAACATGGTTGCTCGCGGTATCGAGAAAGAGATAGTTCCATTCTGTATGAAGCATAATATGGGAATACTGCCGTACAGCCCCTTGCAAAGAGGACTTCTAACAGGTAAAATTACTCCCAACCATAAATTTAATGAAGGCGACAGCAGAAGCAGTAATCCATACTTCACACAAGAAAATATTATCAAGACAAATAACTTTCTTGACAATATAAGACCTATTGCAGAGAGAAATAACTGCACTCTATCACAGCTAGTTATCAATTGGACCTTATCGCGCTCTGCAATATCATCAATATTAGTCGGCGCAAGAAACGAACAACAAGCCGAAGATAATGCCCTTGCGCTACAAAGGGAAATACCCAAGAGTGACATCAACGAGATAAACGAGCTACTAAAATCCTTGAATATAAATGTTTAAGCACTTCCTATTTAGTCTTTATCCTGTATGCTTCCTGTTTTTTTTAGGCTCTTGTAGCAATAAAGACAGATCAAGTAGACCCAATATAGTCATTATCAACATTGACGATTTAGGTTGGCGCGATGCCGGATTTATGGGGTCGGAGTATTATGAAACTCCTAACCTCGACAAGCTTGCATCGCAGAGCATGGTGTTCTCTGACGCCTATGCTTCAGCTTCAAACTGCGCTCCGAGTCGTGCCTGCATGATGAGCGGTCAATGGACACCTCGTCATGGAATATACACTGTAGCATCGTCCGAACGTGGCAAAAGTGCAGACAGAAAGTTAGTACCATCTCCAAATACGACCACAATCCCCCAAGCAAGCTACCTATTGCCACAAGCTTTACACGATGCAGGATACCGAACCTGCCATGCAGGAAAATGGCATCTTAGCGACAATCCTCTCAACAAAGGATTTGATGTGAATATCGGAGGTAATCATTCGGGAAATCCAGGCAGTTATTACCCTCCTTACAAGAGCGTACCCGAATTAACAGCATCAGACAATGACTATAATCTCACTGTACTGATAATGGATAAAACCTTAGACTTCCTTTCGACAAACAGCAGACAACCTTTCTTTATTTATTATGCTCCGTATGCTGTACACACCCCTATTCAGCCGATAGAAGACCTTATGCCCAAATATAAGGACAAGGAGGCGTGGAATGGTCAGGACAACGCAAAATACGCTACAATGGTGGAGAATGTGGACAGGCAGATTGGTCGACTAATCAACAGACTAAGTGAAATGAAAGAACTAGAGAATACTTTTATCCTTTTCACCTCTGACAACGGCGGAGTGTTTAAGATTACGAAGCAGCGTCCATTGCGTGCCGGGAAAGGTGCATATTACGAAGGCGGCATACGTGTGCCTCTATTTGCATATTGGAAAGGGGAAATAAAATGCGGAGAGTCGGATGTACCGGTTAGTAACCTCGACTTCTACCCCACTATATTAGAAGTTGCAGGAATAGATAAACCTGAGAACAAACAACTTGACGGAGTCTCTCTTCTCCAAATTATAAATGGGACTGCTCCAAATCGCAATATCTACTGGCACTTCCCCATCTACCTCGAAGGTGGTAATGACGAAACACAAGACCTTCTGTTCCGTACACGCCCCGGTTCGGCAATACGTTCAAACGACTGGAAACTTATTCAATATTTTGAAAATAACGATATTGAGCTGTATAACCTGAAAGACGACCCAAGCGAAAGAAGTAACTTAGCAGAATCAAATCCTGAGAAAAAAGAGGAGTTAATAGAAATGCTGCAACAATGGCGTGAAAGCACTAATGCCCCCATACCCAAAGAGCTCAATCCAGACTACAATACTGAATAAACCTAAGACGAAGGCACTTAATTACAGTAAAGACTGACTCGCTCAAGCTTCTTGCCCATATATAAAGATGTTGTTATTCTAAAGAACGATAAGATCATTGCTCTTTTACGCAATCAGATAAACAAAAAAGATTACCTAGTGTATTTTAAATAACAAACGGTGCACCAATGAAGTACACCGTTTGATGTTAGAGATTGGACTTTTCAGTCTGCTCTTGTCACAAATAGCTTAGTTGCATAAACAATGCCTCTCGCTATGCAACAGTATCTGGTCAGGAATAACAATGTAGAACCTGCTCAGACAGAAGTGACTATCTCTCTACTTCTCTGTTTTTCCTAATACATACACCTCTAAATCTTTGATTTCCTCTGGGGTAAGAGTGTCGTAGTTTCCTTTGCCTGCCATAACTATTATTTGACATGCCAACTCGAAGAACACTGCTTTTTGAAAAGCATCGTCGAAATCCTTTCCGCAAACTGCCTGTCCGTGCTTATGCATAAGCACTGTATCATGGTCTTTCATAGCCTCCGTCATAGCCTCTGCCAACTCGGGCGAACCAGGTCTATAGTACGGCACTACTGGTATTTCAATGCCACAATAACAAGGCACTTCGGCAATAACGTTAAAGTCTGTAGGTTTGTTCTTCATGCAGGAAATAACGGTTGCATATTTCGACTGAAAGTGCAAAACTACATTCATGTCCTTTCTTTCGCGAAGTATTCCTAAATGGAAGGTACTTTCCATCGACGGTTTAACGCCGTCAATACGCTGCCCCGTGGCAATATCACAGACTGCTAGATTTTCGAGTGTCAAACGTGGCAACCACGAACCTGTGCCCGAAACCAATGCTGTATTTTCTGCAACTCGCCAAGAGATATTACCACTGCTACACAGTTGTAAACGCTCGTTTCCTACTCTACGAGCCTGCTCTATAAACTGCTCTTTTTGTTTTGTCGTTATCATGATGTTTTTATTTTTCAATTTTTTCAAAGTCTATCGAAATATATTCAAAACAAATATACTACAATTTCTGGAACAGACTACTTACATAATATTGTCTCGTTCACAAATTAATATATATCTTTGTCTGAAAATATTGAATTTTGAACACATTCACAGCTCTATCGATATTACAATGGGGTACTTTTATTTCCATTGCTTGCGTAGTGGTTTCAACCCTAGACAAAAAGAGGCTTGTAGGCATTATTGGCTTCATCTCCTTGCTTGTTATAACAATACTTGCTTGGGGTGTAGATTTGCTTGGCAAGGAAATTGACAGTAATGCAATATCAAATTTTATTTATGTGAGATTGTTTTTTTCTATTTCGCTTATACTTGTGTTTCTGCACAAATATAAGTTAGGAGACAGCAAACACGGGAAAGCCCTCATATACATTAGCATAGCTATACTAACAGGAGCTTTTTTTATTTTAAGAGGTAACATCACCTCCCTAAACTGATAAATATGCAGCAGCAATACCGCCCAAATCAAATGGGTATCGTAATAAAAAACCTTATAATCATTAACGTGATAGTATGGTTTGCCGAAAAGATGTTTGATGGCGGAGCTCTTGACTTGGTCAAGAACTTTGCTATGTACAATTTCACTTCTGACAATTTTAGGATATGGCAGCCTCTGACGAGTATGTTTATGCACTCTACATCATCCTTCACGCACATTCTTTTTAATATGTATGCTTTATGGCTCTTTGGACGACCTCTAGAAAGTGTGTGGGGACCAAAACGTTTTCTATCATACTATCTTATAACAGGAGTAGGTGCCGCCGTGCTGTATCAAGCCGTTCAGTTCGTGCAGATGGATGTAATACTACTTGGCTCAATCGAGAACCTCAGAAGTAACCTTAGTCCCGAGACCTTTGCTGCTTTTGTTGGGAAACAGCATGTTACGGGCAATGGCATTAATATTAGTGTATTTATCGACCAATGGGCAAAGAACCCCGAATCGCTTGCGTTTAAGGATCAAGCCATGAAGCTGGCATATAGTGTTTACGAGTTAAAGAATAATATTCCATGCTTGGGTGCATCGGGTGCTGTATACGGTGTACTGTTGGCTTTCGGCATGCTGTTCCCAAATACTCAGCTATATTTTTTCTTTATCCCTTATCCTATAAAAGCTAAGTACATCGTAATGATTTACGGAGGACTAGAGCTATTTCTTGGCATCACTCAGCCGGGCAGCAGTATAGCGCACTTTGCCCATCTTGGCGGAATGCTTTTCGGATACATCCTTATCAAGCAATGGAGCAAGAACAGGACACGCTTCTATTAGCGAATAATAGCTAGTAGTACAAGAATTAATACTTGTCTAGTAATATGGATAATAATATATTTTCAGAGTATAGCAACAAGCTAAAGAACGCTTATATCAAGGGAGATATCTTTATAAAGACAATCTTTCTAATAGTATCCTCTCATATCGTTTTCTTGATTTTGGATGTTATTCTATACAAGATGTTTGATGTGCGAGCATCGGAATATTTGTTATTGTCTGGCAATTTTCAGAATACGCTTGAAAGACCTTGGACTATCCTTAGCTATATCCTTATAAACAAGGAACTCGTATCAATGATACTGTCTTGCATTTCTCTGTGGGCAGTGTCAAAGCTAAATGCTTATACAATAAATGACAATCAAGCTCTTAATCTAATATTCTACGGAACGATTTTAGGTGCTGTTTTCTTCTCGCTTGGTTTCTTATACAGGTACTCAGAAGAATACGCAAACACTTACAAACTAATGATGTATGGTTTTACACCTGCTGCCTTTGCTCTTTTATCTGCACTTGCAATGCAGTCAAAAAAACGACATTTTGCATTTCCCATGCTTGGAAGAGTCAATCTATCAGTATTCCTTTTTGTTATTATAGGTGCGCTATTTGCGTCCAACAATGCAGAGAATACCTTGATTATGTATGCCAATGCGGGCGGAATTGTTGCAGGTATATTAATCGCTATGATGGATGCCAAAGCAATAGCTCCATATATCAACTTTACTAAAATCGGATATATGCTCAGTGCTAAACATCAGAAAACAAAGACAAAGAAAACAAAGAAGGAAAAGAAAGCATCTGAAATGAGCGACCACGAATACAACAAACGTAAAGCCGATAAGCAAAAACGTATGGACGCAATACTCGACAAGATAAAAGAAAAAGGCTACGAAGGACTTACTCCAGAGGAAAAGAGACAACTTTTTGACAGATAATATTACAACATAATCTAAGAGTGTTCAGGCTCCTCATTGCATTGCTGATTCTGCTTGTCTATCTGCTTAATGGAAGTATTTAGCTCAAAACCCAACAGTAGAATGTAAGATTGTATATAAAACCACAGCATAATAACTATGACTGCTCCGATAGAACCATAAAGTTTATTATAACGGCTGAAATTGTTAATATAAAAAGAAAAACCTCCAATCGCCAACATTGACAATAGCGTAGACACCATACTTCCCGGCGAAGTAAACTCCCATTTATCTTGCTTGGCAGGTGCAAAATAATAGCTTAATGAGAACATTGAATACAAGAAAATTATAATAACTCCCCATCTCAACAACCATAAACCCACAAACACCAAATCGTTGTCTAGCGTCATTGCTGCTCCAATCATATTGACGAGCTTTTTACCCCAAATAATAAGAATTATTGCAACAGCTAAAACTATGGAATTTACCAATACCAACAAGGATGCGATAAGCCTCTTTTTTAACCAACTACGCTTTTCTATAGAATGTGCTGTTGCATTAAATGCCGTGAACATCGCAACCACTCCATTGGTAGAAAAGTAAAACATCATAAAGAAACCTAGCGACACGATACTTCCTCTTTGGGTGAGTATAATATCTCTAACAGTTTCGGCAATTAAGTCATATCCTCTATCTGGAATTGTTGATTTTAATGCGGCTAAAAGTGTCGACTGAAAACCATCAACCTGAATAAATGGTATTAGCGAGAATAAAAATATAAGCCCGGGAAACAATGCAAGAAAGAAATGGAAAGCGATTGAGGATGCACGCACTCCTATTGCTCCTTCGCTAAGGTGCCTCACGAAGAAACAAAGCACATCATATAGTGATGCTCCCTTAAAGCCCCTAAGGTAAATACCATTAAAGTGCTTTCTAAATTTAAATCGTAGTAATCGTAAATATTTATTGTTCACTAATTAAGATCTCTGCGCCTCTATTCTTTACTGAAATATCTGCGGGTTATTCGTGTTTCCTTTTGTCAAAAAGCAAACTTTGTAACATTTTTTTTAATTGCTATAGTCTTGATGGTATAAACATTGGAATATACTATGCCTACGTGCAACACATATATTCGGAGGGTGTTTTCTTTAAAAGAAATCTGCAACAATTCTTTGCCTGCTCCTGCTGCATACAGACTCATAGCCAAGAATAATCAGCGGCAAATTATCGCCCCGAGCTTGTTTAATCTAACTTTGACACGTCAAATATTTCGTCAAGTATACAATATATTTGCAATATATGCAAAACAAGATTAAATTTGCTACCTAAGCATGCTAAAATTTCAATACAGATGAAACAAGCCTATCGTAAGAGATAGTTATATTGACAAAATTCATCTATCTGTCGACAAGGCAGATGGAGCAATTATCAAAAATTAAACACATGAGAGAAGCATTCCTCTATTCCGTTGCAAAATATGCCAACGACAATTATTATAGTTCATATCAAGACATTACAATCGTTTTGCCTAATAGGCGTTCGTGCACTTTCTTTAAAAGCTACCTCAACAACTTGGTAAATAAAGTTGCAATAGCCCCCAAAATAATACCAATAGACCAATGGATTAAGGATAAGTCTCGATTCAATGAGATTGACAGATTTACTGCCATTCACAAACTATTCGAGATATACACAAATCTTACAAAGTCAAACGAAAACCTAGACACATTCTACTCTTGGGGCGAGACCTTACTTAACGATTTCAACGACATCGACGCCTACCTGCTGAAAGCTGACGACCTATTCAATAATATTGCTGAAATAAAAGCCATAGACAACACTTTTGATTATCTAACTCCAAAGCAAGTAAAAATTATCGAGGAATTTTGGGGGCGAATTTCCGAGATGTCTTCCGCCAAACACAAAGATCGTTTTTTGTCTATTTGGAATATCTGTTACCCAATGTACTCACAATTGCGTAAATCTCTATCTGCCGATGGGAATGCATATTCTGGTATGATTAATCGTCAGGTTGCCGAAAATATAGAAACTATTGGCGACGACAGCTCAAAGATTTTCTTTGTCGGGCTGAACATTCTCAACGCCTGCGAGAAAAAAATACTTCGGTGTTTTAAAAAACAAAATAAGGCACTGTTCTTTTGGGACTACGATGATTTTTATGTCAATAACAAATACCACGAAGCAGGAGAGTTTATGAGAGAAAATATCGAGACTTTCCCTTTGCCTAAAGATTTCTACATATCTACAAATAATATCTGCAATAAAGAAAAAATTATAGATATTATTTCTGCACCTTCGACTTATTCGCAAGTGCAACTCATTAGCAATAAGCTAATGGAGAAAAATATTGACTCCGAAAATTTCGACAACACCGCAATAATTCTGCCAGACGAGGAACTGCTACCTACAATGCTTAACGCAATTCCTGATACGGTAAAGGATATTAACATCACTATGGGGTATCCGGTCAGGCTATCAAACTCATATAGCATAATTTCTTCATATATCTACCTTCAAAAAAAGAAACATCTAAAAGATGGTGTTGCCGACTACTACTACAAATATGTTTTCAATATTTCAAATCACCCAATATTGAAATATATTGACGGCGACAACTTATCAAAATTTGAGAAAGATATTATACACAGTAATATTATCAATATTAGTGAAAATTCGAAGCTCGCTCCATCGTCGCTAAAACCATTCCTTCATAGTCCATCAAAAAACAAAATTCTTGAACACCTGCTGTTTCTAACAAAACAGCTATACGATTATATTGTATCGTTGAATAAGGACTCTTTTACAATGGAGAAAGAGTCTGTATTTAGACTTCACACTGCTATACAGCGTATTGCTGACACACTGGCAGAACAAACCAAAGAGCTGTCAGAAAAATTGATTTACAACATTATAGAACAATCTATATATAACATTAGTGTCCCATTTGAAGGAGAACCGCTCAAAGGTGTACAAATAATGGGAACACTGGAAACTCGTGCTTTGGATTTCGACGAGATTTTTATACCGTCAATGAATGAAGGGAACATGCCAAAAAACTACTTCCAAAATTCAATCATCCCATATCAGCTCCGAATTGGCTTCGGAATGCCCACCATGACACAAAAAGACGCTGTCGCAGCGTACTACTTTTACCGCTTGCTACAACATCCGAAGAAAATAACCCTGCTCTACAATGCTTCAATAGACAACTCTTCGGTGAAGGAAATGAGCCGTTTTATTTATCAACTTAATCTATCAAGAGAGTTAAGTCCCAACAATTTGTCTATTAATAATTCTGACAAAACAATAAAGACAGACACCGTAATTTCAGTCAATTCTCAGAATTCACGAGATATTCTCATAAAAAAATATTGCAACAAAAAGAGTCTATCTCCATCAGCACTACATACATACATAGATTGCTCGCTAAAGTTTTATCTTAAATACATAATCGGACTTAACGAGCAAGATGAAATTATCGAGGAGGTAGACTCCCGAATATTCGGAAACATATTTCATAAAACTGCCGAAATACTTTACTCCGAACTTATAGGGATGAAACTCAAAGAGAAAGACATAAAAAGATTGATAACAGACAAGAAAATCGACAATGCCATTCTCTCCGCATTTCGAGAGGAAATATACAAAGACCTGAAAAACAAAGACAAGCAAGAGCTTAAAGGCGAGCATCTACTCGTTGCCGACTACGTGAAGTATTTTATCAAGAGAATGATAGATATAGATAGCAAAATTGACAATCTAACTATCAGAGACCTCGAAAAAAGTAAAAACTCTAGCCACAATATCACTTTCGACAACAACGAAAGCCTGAAAATAAATATCGGTGGAAACATAGACCGTGTAGACGAAACCCCACAAGGGATAAGAATTATTGACTATAAAACAGGAAAGGTGGAAGAGACTCGCGAAATACCTGTCAATAATTTTAACGACCTTATTAGCCCCGACATTAAAGATCGCAAAAAAGAGATATTTCAAACTCTCTTATATTCTAAGATTTACTCGGAGGCAATGGATATTAATGAACCTATATATCCGGGAATTTATCATACAAAATCGTTCTTCACTAAAAACAACCCTGTATTGCTCACAATAAATAAGGAAATTGTGTCTTACCAAGATATTAAAGACGAGTTTAATAAGCTGCTCTCAGAGCTATTAAAAAAAATATTCTCTAAAGAACAACGTTACGAACAATGCAAAGATAAAAGCAAGTGCAAATACTGCCCATTTGTCGCAATATGCAATGTTGAAACAAGTCATTTTGACTATTGAAAAATGAATTCTAATTTTTTAAAACACACATCGCTCATAGAGTATTCTTCAACACAGTTTGCAAAGAGTACCTTCGATAGTATCGACAAGATTAAATTGTCGGATAATGAGCAAACAATCCGATGGATAAACACCTATGGATTAATGTATAAGGACGAATTTAAACAAGTCGTAAGAGAGGAAAACCTCGACGACTTTCTCCTTAAACTCCTTACAGATAGCGAACACCCAAACAAAGTGTTGGAACTCGACGACATTCTGTTTGTCAGCACACGTGTACTAAAAATCGAAAGTGCTGATATTGGCTCGGAACAAATGATATTCCTTGTTGCTCCGTCGTTTATTTGGAGTATTCAAGAACGACACGGCGACTATTTCAAAGAAATAAGAGAAAAACTGGAAGGAGGCAAAGGCTTGGCTCGAAAGAAAAAAGCTGATTACCTGCTGTTTATAATACTCGAAGCAATCATCGACAACTATGGTTTTGCAGTAGAGAGAGTGTCAGATATTGTTGACGAAAAACTTAACTCCATAGATATAAAGCCAACACCAAAATATACTGCAAGTATTGAAAAATACAAGAGGGATCTACTCACCTTTAAGCGTGCTAGCATAAGCCTTAGAGACATTGTCGTGAAGCTCGAAAAAATAGACTCCTCCGATTTTGAATGTAAGTATTTCAGCGAGCTGAAAGAACAATGCAACAACTTGATAAGCGATATAGACTTCGGATATCAAGAACTGGAAGGCCGACTAAACTTGTTGTTCAGCATACAAGGGCACCGATTAAACGAGGTGATGATGACTCTCACCGCATATTCCGTAATCTTCATTCCACTGACTTTTATTGCAGGAGTTTACGGGATGAACTTTAAAAATATGCCCGAACTACAAACCAACAACGGTTATTTTGTGCTTATCGGAGTGATGGTGCTGATAACAGCTCTGAATATTTGGTACTTTATTAGAAAAAGATGGTTCTAAAACCACTGCTACACCTGATGCTGAGAAGCATACATAGATGCGCCCTATATCTTTGGGCACCACACAATGTCTGCCATTACGCCAAGGGGTGTTTAGCCTAAATTTTAAAATTACAAAGCCTAAACAAATAAATTACTGTTCAGTATTATTCATTATATTTGCTATTCGAAAATAACATAAAAACAATAGACATGTACAAAAGCAATAATTTCGTGTTACGTCATGTGGGACCTCGCCCCTCAGACATAAGTAATATGCTCGACAGCATTGGAGTAAAATCAATGGATGAGCTTATTGACAAAACAGTACCTAAGAGTATAATATTAGATAAGCCATTAAACTTGGCAAAGGGTCTTACCGAACGTCAATACATCAGACTTATTGACAACATAGCCAACAAGAACAAAGTATTCAACACTTACATTGGCATGGGATTTTACGACACTATCACCCCTGCCGTTATTCTGCGCAATGTATTGGAGAATCCCGTTTGGTACACCTCCTACACCCCATATCAGGCAGAAATTTCGCAAGGGCGACTTGAGGCACTTTTGAATTTTCAAACCATGATTATGGAGCTGACAGCTATGCCCATTGCCAATGCCTCTTTACTAGACGAAAGCTCGGCAGCTGCCGAAGCGATGATTATGATGTACAACGCTCGTTCTAAAAAAGACTCTAAAGCAGGCAAAAACAAACTGGTGGTAAGTGGCAATATCTGGGAACAGACTATAAAAGTATTGGAAACACGTGCAACACCTTACGGTATAGACTTGACAATAGCCGACGACATACTTAATGCAATAGATGAGAAGACCTATGCCGTCATCACTCAGTTTCCCGACTCAAACGGAGCTGTACACAATGGCAAAGAACTCGTCGAGGCATTGAAAGATAAGGGTATACAAGTTGCAGTAGCTTCCGACTTGTTGAGCCTTGCTTTATTAGCACCTCCGGGAGAATGGGGTGCAGACGTAACATTCGGGACAAGTCAGCGTTTTGGAGTACCAATGGGCTTTGGTGGACCCTCGGCAGCCTTTTTTGCTTGCACAGAAAATTATAAACGCCAAATACCAGGAAGAATAATAGGAATATCTAAAGATGCTGACGGCAACGAAGCTTTGCGCATGGCGCTACAAACAAGAGAGCAGCACATCAAGCGTGAAAAAGCGACATCTAATATTTGTACAGCACAAGCACTCCTTGCTACTATGGCAGGTTTCTATGGTGTTTATCATGGAGCAGAAGGAGTAACAGCCATAGCCAACAGGATACACGCAATTGCACAACTGCTTGAAAAACGCATAGTAGAATTGGGCTACACGCAAATCAACAAGGAATATTTCGACACTATAACATTTGAAATACCTGAAAAAGTAAATGTCAAAGACATAGAAAGAATATCCTTAGAGTTGGAAATGAACTTCCGCTATTTTGAGAACGGAAATGTAGGAATATCTATTGACGAAACCACCAACCTCGACGATATAAACTGGATAATAGAAACCTTTTCAGGTGCTGCCAATAAACCTTTTGTAAAAGAAAATTCAATTCCCCTTGAAGGTACAATAAGCGACTCTGTGAAAAGAAATTCTCTGTTTATGCAACAAGCTGTATTCAAAAAATACAGATCTGAGACAGAAATGATGCGCTATATCAAGAGATTGGAGAAAAAAGACATATCGCTCACCCATTCAATGATTTCACTGGGATCTTGCACCATGAAACTCAATGCAGCAACTGAAATGCTACCATTAAGTTGGATCGAGTTCAACGGCATCCACCCCTTTGTTCCCAAAGACCAAGCCGCAGGCTATCATCAAATGATGAGCGAGCTATGTAGAGATTTAGCCATTATAACAGGCTTCGATTCGGTTAGTTTACAGCCCAACAGTGGAGCGTCTGGCGAGCTCAGCGGACTAATGGTAATACGCGAATATCAAAGAAGTATCGGCGAGGGGCATCGTAACCTCGTGATAATTCCGGCATCTGCGCACGGCACTAACCCTGCAAGTGCAGCGATGGCGGGCATGGACATAGAGATTGTACCTTGCGACGATAAAGGCAACATCGACATCGAAGCATTGAGAGCCATAGCCGAGAGGAACAAAGACATACTATCGTCTGTAATGATTACTTATCCATCTACACACGGAGTGTTCGAGGAAAAGATTATGGAGATGTGCCAAATTATTCACGACAACGGTGGTCAGGTATATATGGACGGAGCAAATATGAACGCTCAAGTCGGCATTACCAATCCGGGCTTTATCGGCGCTGATGTTTGCCACCTCAACCTACACAAAACCTTTGCTATACCTCACGGTGGTGGTGGTCCGGGAGCAGGACCAATCTGCGTTGCAAAGCACCTCACTCCATTCCTTCCATCCCACCCTATTGTTGACAACGGAGCAAAAGGTGCAATAACGGTTGCGGCAGCTCCTTGGGGAAGTGCATCAATACTGCCAATCACTTATGGTTATATAAAGATGCTGGGTGCCGACGGACTAAAACACTCCACCGAAATAGCCATTCTAAATGCCAACTATCTTGTGTCTAAGCTAAAAGACAACTACGGCATTGTCTATACAGGTGAGAAGGGCTTTGTGGCTCACGAAATGATATTGGAATGCAGGCACTTCAAAGCACTTGGCATCAACGAGACGGACATTGCCAAGAGGCTTATTGACTTTGGCTTTCATGCTCCTACACTTTCGTTCCCCGTTATCGGGACATTAATGGTAGAACCCACAGAGAGTGAATCGTTGGAAGAACTTGATAGATTTGTGGAGGCATTAAACGTCATCTACAACGAGATACAAGAAATAGCAAATGGAACTGCAGACAAGGAGGACAATGTTCTGAAAAATGCACCACACCCTGCCGTAGCAGTAACAGCCGACGAGTGGACACATCCATATAGCCGTCAGAAAGCCGCATACCCACTAGAGTGGTTGAAAGAGAACAAGTATTGGTCGCCCATCAGCAGGATAGACAACGCCTACGGCGACAGAAATTTGGTTTGTTCCTGCTCAAAGTAGGTCACACCTATAAAAGTCTGTAGTATGGGCAGTAACTTCTCTGCCCATACTATATTTGCTATTTCTACGTTATGTAATTAAACCTTTTCAGAATAATACTGTCAATACATGACAGACATGTAACTTTGAAAAGAAATGGACATAAGTGTTTCGCTGGAGGATATGAATAACAAAAACAAGGAGATTGTGGTTGATAAGGCTGATTTTGATGAAATTGTTCGTCAGAATTATCAAAAGCTATATCACTATATTCGCCGTATGGTTGTTGTTCATGAAGATGCCGACGATGTTTTGCAAGAAACTTTTATCAAGGCATGGCGGAATTTTGCATCTTTTAGAAATGAGTCTTCTGTTTCGTCGTGGTTATATAGGATTGCAAGCAACGAGGCCATAAATCATTTGAATAAGAAAAAAAAGACATTCAAGGCTTTCGATGGCGAAGGCTACGATTTCTTAGCCAATAATTTGCAAGCTGACGAGTATTTTGACGGCGACAGTGCGCAGTTGGAATTTCAAAAGGCTGTTGCTATGCTCCCCGAAAAACAACGATTAGTATTCACACTTAAATATCTCGAAGAAAAAAAATATTCAGAAATAGTAGATATACTCGGAGGCACAGAAGGAAGTCTTAAAGCCTCCTATCATCATGCTGTACAGAAGATTGAAAAATATTTTAATAAGAAGGATTAAACCTTTTAAAAATAGTATTGTCAAAGAAATAAATAAAGAATAATTGTGATGAGCGATTTTGATATAAACAAATTCAAGGAAAAAGAAGCTTTCAAAGTTCCCAAAGGCTACTTTGAAGATTTCGAGGCGCGCTTAGAGCAAAGGTTGCACAACGAGGAATCGGGGCAAGAAAAGAAAGGAAAATCAATCCCCCTCAACATTCTCAGATTTGCAGCTATTGCCTCCATATTCTTTTTGATTTTCAAAGTTGTCGGCTATTTTGCATTTGATGCAGCCATAAATGCTTATCAGAATCAGAATTCCCAAGGTACAACAGCCTCGGCCGAGGGCTCTCCCCATACAGACGACCTGTACTACTATTACACCTCAGAAATGAGCGATAATGAACTGATGGCTCATCAAGAGTATAATATTACAAGTGCCGAACCGAATGATAACGAAACGTTTGAGTATCTGCTTGCAACCCTCGATGATTATGATTTAGCAAATCATTCCAACACTAAATAATATGAAGAATTTAATTTTAACTATATTACTTGCGACAACTATCCTGACGGGTTACTCCCAGGACAAAAGGAAACACGACTGGGATAAGTTCAAAGCCATCAAAGTGTCATTTATCACTGAGAAAGTCGAACTAACTCCCGAGGAGGCACAAAAATTTTGGCCGGTTTACAACAAATATGAGAGTCAGAAATTTGAACTGATGAAAGTCAAAAGGAAAGGCGAAGAGGCAATGTGCGGAGAAATTAGCGAGTCAGAAGCAAAGACTAAGAATGCCGAATACATACAATGCATGGAGAAGGAAGCGGAGATCGCAAGAAACATGAATGCCGACCTGCTAAAAGTGATATCTGCAAAAAAAGTTATGCGCTTATACAGAGCGGAGTTTGAGTTTCGCGACAAGATTATAAGAGATTTTAGAGACCATAACCACAACAGAGACAGAGAAATGGAAAGAAGAGATTAAAGAGCTTCTAGGTTATAATGTTTAGTTGGTTTACAGACCCTCGTGCGACGCCAGTTGCACAGGGTCTTTTTTTTTGCAGTAGACAAAGCCTCAAGACTTGCTTTAAGTAGTTGCCTGTCCATAGCTCCGTACCATATCAATATATTTTTGCTTCTGAGCGGTATCCAAAAAACTTGCATTAAATGAATTTTCGGCAAGTTGCAAAAGTTCCGCCTTACTCAAGCCAAAAGCATCAACTAGAGCCTTGTAGTTCTCATTTATATATCCGCCAAAATATGCAGGATCGTCAGAATTGACCGTAACCAGCAGTCCCTTGTCAAGCATTTCTTTCATAGGGTGCTCCTCCATTTCGGAGATAACACAAAGAGCTGTATTCGAAAGTGGACAAAGGGTCAGCGGTATTTGTCGTTCTTTTAGCAGCATCAGTATCTCGTCGCTCTCTATCGACGCATTACCATGGTCCACTCTATCAACTTTCAGTAAATTTATAGCTTCTTGTACATTGTCTACGGTTCCTTCCTCGCCGGCATGGGCTACTAACTTAAAACCATGCTCTCTTGCTTTTGCAAATACATTTGCGAATTTCGCTGGAGGATTTCCACGCTCTGATGAATCTAGCCCTACGGCAACAATATCGTTTTTATAAGGGAGAGCCTCTTCCAATGCACGAAATGCCTCTTTTTCAGAGAGATGTCGCAGAAAGCACATTATCAGTCTGCTTGTTACCCCCAAATTCTTCTCCCCTTCGGCGAGGGCTTTTTTTATTCCTCCGATTATCTCACTAAAAGGCACTCCTCTATCGGTATGGGTTTGAGGGTCGAAAAATATTTCGGCATGTATAATATTTTGCTCCTTCGCTCTTTGCAAATATGCCATTGTCAGATCATAGAAATCCTGCTCTTTCAGCAGTACAGCAGCTCCGGCATAGTATATATCCAAGAAGTCTTGAAGCTGAGTAAACGAATACGCCTCTTTCAAGTCCTCAACACTTGAATATCCTATTTCGACCTTATTTCGTTGTGCCAATGTCTGCATAAGTTCAGGTTCGAGAGTCCCTTCAATGTGCAGATGCAATTCGGCTTTTGGAAGTTTATCAATAAAAGTATTTAACAAGCTATCTTTTGCCATTCTTTACTTTTTTAGTAGTTCGCTTTTCTTGCGTGTCAATATCAGTATTGATGGCAGCAGCAACAAGTTACAAAGCAGAGCCACAAGCAGTGTAAAGGACACTAGCACACCCAAAGCAGATGTACCGCCGAAGCTAGATAGGCTGAAAATAAAGAAGCCGAAGAACAGAACAACAGCTGTATAAATCATGCTGACACCTGTTTCACGCAACGCCATTCTTATTGCCAATAGGGTATTTCCTCCTGTAATCTTCATATCCTGACGAAATTTTGAGAGGAAGTGTATGGAGTTATCTACTGATATTCCGTATGCGATACTAAACACCAATATTGTAGACGCTTTGACAGGTATATCGAAGTAGCCCATAACTGCCGCAGTGAGCAATAACGGAAACATATTAGTAAGCACGGACACAATTATCATTTTTGACGATTTAAACATCACGGCAATAAGTATTCCTATTAGAAGAATTGCCAACCCAAGACTAAGAACCAGATTTGAGATAAGATACTTCATTCCCACAAAGAACATCACGCTAGACCCTGTAATCATTACTTTGTACTGTTCAGACGGGAATATTTCTGCTGCTTTTATATTCAGCTCATTATAAAGTTCACTCATCGGCTTAACCCCAATATCTTTTATCCGCACCGAATACCTTAATCTTGATTTTGTAGAATCTATAAGCATATTCATAAGTCCATTGCTTCCGACACCTGCCTCCACTTTTGCAAGATAGGGCAATATCATGTTCTTGTCATAGCTATTTGGAAGTCCATAATACTTTGGAAGTCCGTTATAATACGCTTGCCTAGCCATTTTTACGGCATTTAGGATTGACAAGGATTTTGCCATATCAGGATTTTCCTCTATATACTTATCGAGTTTATCAAGCTTGTGCCATGTATTTAGGTCCATCCCTCCCCTAGCCTTTTCGGATTCGACAATAATCTCCATAGGCATCAATCCGACAAAATGCTTCTCAAAAAATTTCAAATCTTGATATATTATATCATCTTCTTGGATATCGTCGACCATATATCCAGTAGACTGCATCTGAGTCAAGCCAAAACCTGCCACGACAAGCAGAATTACAGCCACGGCAAACACGGCACTTCTACGATGTTTCAGTACAGAGAACACCTGCTCAATAATCGCCCTGACACTCTTGTAGTCAAGATGTTTCATATGTCGCTCTCGGGGCTCTTCCACATAGCTAAAAATTGTGGGAATAAGCACTAGCGACAAGATAAATAAGGAGAATATACTCAGCGATGCCACTATACCAAATTCTATAAGTATAGCACTCTTAGTGATTATAAATGTAGCAAATCCGCAAGCAGTAGTAAGATTAGTGAGCAGAGTAGCTTTTCCTATTTTTGTTATCACTCTATGCAGAGCCTTTATTTTGTTTTGATGTTCGCGATACTCATGATGAAACTTATTCAGCATATAAATAGAGTTCGGCATCCCTATAACAATCAGCAAGGGCGGTATCATTGCAGTCAGCAGGGTAATTTTATATTGTAGCATTCCCATCAGCCCCAATGACCATACCACACATATCAGTACTATGATTACGGGATATATAACGGCTTTAAAGGAGCGGAAAAACAAGAACAAAAAGATTATGCACAACAAGAGAGCAAGAGAACTGAACAAATATGTTTCTTTCTTAATTTTTTCTGCCATTATCACTTTGATATACGGCATCCCCGAATAGTGAATACCAACATTCTCTTCGTGTTCAAATTTTCTCGCAATTTTCATTATCTCCGCAACAACTCCTATTCTAGCATCCGATGCCATCACCTCGTTATCAAGAGTTACAAGGAGCATAAAGACATTATTTTCCTTGTTGTAAACAAAGCCGTCATATATTGGCATATTCAGAAAGACATTCTTGCAGCTATCCAGCTGTTGCTGATTTTCAATATTCTCGGGAAACACACTTGTTATTTCAAACTTTCTTTCCTCTGTGTTCTTCTCCAGATTATAAGCATTTGAGATAGACAGAGCATTGTCCACACCTGCAACCGTGCTAATATCTGCAGTTAATTTTTTCCAAGCGTTGAAATGTTCAATATTGAAGAATTCCTCATCTTCAATTCCCATCACCATCACACTGCCTTCCTCTCCAAAAATAGAGTGAAATTCCTCAAAGTTTTTGTACGCTTCGTCTTTCTTGGGTACAAGTGATTTATTTTCATAAGACATTTCAACCTTAGTGGCAAAAAATCCCATTACAGCGGTAATCACTAGGACAATAATAATTATAAAAAAACGGTATCTAAGGATACCCGAAGGAATATTCAGCATATATGTAATTAAATATGTATTATCAAACTATTGTTCTGCAGCAGCATCTTTATCCAGAAACCACACCAGCTCGCCGGACTTCGGTATGATATGTGCAGCCGGCAGGTTCTCTGCCACATCATCGTCAGCAAAAATTTCTCTAACTCTTGCGTTTTTATTTTGCCCTGCAACTAAGAACCATACATTTTTAGCGTGATTAATAATCTTTCCGGTAAGTGTTACTCTTTCCTGAGCAGAGATTGGGTGGTGCGCCACCATACACAGCTCGTCGCAAGTTAGAAGTTCAGGCCTATCGGGAAAAATAGAAGCAGTGTGCCCGTCATCACCCATTCCCAAAAGCACAATATCAAAGTGTGGGATTCCATCTTTTTCGGGCATATCGCTTTGCAGGTTGCTTTCGAGGTCCGCACACGCTTCTGTTGCAGAGAGCTCACCTTTTATACGATGTATATTTTGTTGAGGGATGTCTATTTTAGATATCAACAAGTTGTTAGTATGCTTAAAGTTACTGTCATCATCAGATGGAGGGACAATCCTCTCGTCTCCCCACCACAAGTGTACTTTGGTCCACTCTATCGTATTTGAGTACTCATCACCCAAAAGCTGAAATAAGCTAAGAGGCGTAGCCCCTCCTGACAGTGCTACATGCACAGGTTCGTCTGCACTGTCCACAATCTGCTTAATCCTTTCGGCAACATCCTTAACTAATCGATCAGTATCATCAAATATCCTAATAACTCTCATTTGCTTAAATTTTGAAGCATATTTGGCGTAAAGGTAATATTTTTTTTGCTAAGCCCTAAAAAATAATCTGGTTTATGAGACATCTCTGACACAACTCAATAAATATCCAGAACACAACAAAAGGTTTTTATTTTATTAATTTGTTTCATTTTGTAAATACACAGCTTTTGATTAATTTTGCTAGGTTTTGAGATCAAAAATATTTAAACATATAAATATCAAATAATTACAAATATGATTATTACAGAAGTAATAGGAAGAGAAATCCTAGATTCAAGAGGTAATCCAACAGTAGAAGTTGAGGTACATTTAGAGTGTGGAGCAATAGGCAGAGCAGCCGTTCCGTCGGGAGCATCCACTGGTGAGCACGAGGCACTAGAATTGAGAGACGGCGACAAGAGTCGTTATCTTGGAAAAGGTGTTTTAAAGGCAGTAGAGAATGTAAACGGCATCATCGCCGAGAACATCATCGGCATGGAAGCAGCCAACCAAGTAGAGATTGACAACACACTTTTGGAGCTTGACGGCACAAAGACTAAAAGCAAGCTAGGAGCAAACGCTATGCTTGGAGTATCCTTGGCAGTAGCAAAAGCAGCAGCAGATTGTTTGGGTCTTCCACTTTACAGATATATCGGAGGTACCAATGCGAAGCATCTTCCAGTTCCGATGATGAACATCATCAACGGAGGTTCTCACTCCGATGCTCCTATTGCATTCCAAGAATTTATGATACGTCCTGTGGGAGCAAAATCTTTCAAAGAAGGTCTTAGAATGGGAGCGGAAGTATTCCACTCATTGAAGAAAGTGCTTCACGATCGCAATCTAAGCACTGCGGTTGGCGACGAAGGTGGTTTTGCACCTGCACTAGACGGCACTGAGGATGCACTAGAAAGTATCATCAAGGCGATCGAGGCAGCAGGATACAAGGCAGGTCGCAAAGAAGACGGTGGCGATGTTTCTATTGCACTAGACTGTGCTTCATCTGAATTTTACAGCGACGGCACCTACGATTACAGCAAATTTGAAGGAGCCGGCGGAGCAAAACGCAGTCGTCAGGAGCAAGTTGACTTTTTAGCTCAATTAGTTGCAAAATATCCTATCGATTCTATCGAAGACGGATGTGATGAGAACGATTGGGACGGATGGGTACTTCTAAATGAAAAAATCGGAAAGAAATGTCAGTTAGTAGGTGATGATTTGTTTGTTACCAACGTTGATTATCTTAAAAAAGGTATCGAGTTGAATGCTGCCAATTCTATTCTTATAAAAGTTAACCAAATCGGTACACTTACAGAGACTCTTAACGCAATAGAGATGGCTCACCGTGCGGGCTACACATCGGTAACCTCACACCGTTCGGGAGAAACCGAAGATTCTACAATTGCCGACATCTCTGTGGCTACAAACAGCGGACAAATCAAGACAGGTTCATTGAGTCGTTCGGACAGGATGGCAAAATACAATCAACTTCTCCGCATTGAGGAGGAACTTGGCGATGCTGCTATCTACGGATACGAAAAAGTAGAAGTTAAATGTTGCAACAAGTAATCAGCAACTTACTTCGATAATATTAATCCTGCTTTCATGACTGAGGGCAGGATTTTTCGTTTCCCTGCTCCTCCGACAGCATTCTAGGCAACATGCAGAATAGCAGTCACACATCATGTAATTTAACAACTACAACACCTCACAGCTCCTACACTTTTTTAAAATAAAAGGACAATATTATATGTGGAGTTATTGCCGACAACTTGCAAATCAGGATTTTTTTACTAGATTCCTCTTTACTAAAGCCCCAAGACTAACAAAACTTTTTCTTAGCAAAAAAAAGAATTTCATAGAATAAATATATAAGGACATTCGCATCCTCTAAAATCATCACACACATCTCTAGCTATCAACAAACTACAAAATATTAAAAGACAAAAATCTCAATTTCATTACATTTTAGTATTACTCAATAAAGACAAAAACCTTATCTTTGTTCATCATTACTAAAAAACAGATAAAAACATATTATGAAGCTAAAAGAATTCAAACAAGGAGATTGGAACAAGCATATTAACATGCGTGATTTTGTAAGGCTTAACATTACACCCTACAACGGAGATCATTTGTTCCTCGCAGAAGCTACAGACAAGACAAAGAAACTTTGGAAAATTTGCCTTGAAGCACTAAAAGAAGAAAGAGACAACAATGGACTGCTGGCAGCTGACACAAACATAGTATCAGGCATCAACACATTTGAAGCAGGCTATATAGACAAAGACTCAGAGGTTATAATAGGACTTCAGACCGATGCTCTACTCAAAAGAGCCATGAAGCCTTATGGCGGCTACAAGGTAGTAGAAAAAGCCCTGATGGAACACGGATTACAACCTTCGGATGTTGTCAAGGAGGCCTTTGGTAAATATACAAAGACTCACAACGATGGAGTATTTGACGCTTACACATCAGAAATACGCAAGTTTCGCTCATTAGGTTTTCTGACAGGCTTGCCCGACAATTATGCACGAGGCAGAATAATAGGCGATTACAGGCGTATTGCACTATATGGAATCAGCCGATTGATTGAAGCTAAAAAAGAAGACCTTGAGAGTATAAAAGGTCCGATGAGCGATGCGACGATACGCTTACGTGAAGAAGTATCCGAGCAAATCAAGGCTCTATACCAGATGATAGAAATGGGCAAAAGATATGGACTCGATTTATCTCGCCCTGCCGAAAACGGAAAAGAAGCTGTACAGTGGACTTATATGGCATATCTTGCAGCAGTTAAGGAGCAAGACGGTGCGGCAATGTCGCTGGGTAGCGTATCGTCATTCCTTGACATCTATATAGAACGAGACATTGAAGCCGGAGTTATCACCGAGTCTGAGGCTCAGGAATACATCGACCAATTTGTAATGAAATTGCGTATGGTTCGCCACCTACGTATGGAAGCATACGAACAAATATTTGCCGGCGATCCAACATGGGTAACTGAATCTATTGGCGGAATGCTTGCCGACGGGCGAAGCAAGGTAACAAAGACATCTTTCAGATTCTTACACACCTTATATAACCTAGGACCTTCTCCCGAACCAAATATCACAATATTATGGAGCAATAGTCTACCACAGGGATTTAAGGATTTCTGCGCAAAAGTATCAATCGACACCTCGTCAATTCAGTACGAAAATGATGATTTGATGCGCCAACACCGAGACAGCGACGATTATGGCATAGCCTGCTGTGTATCTTTTCAGGAATTGGGTAAGCACATTCAGTTTTTTGGTGCAAGAACCAATCTTGCCAAAACACTACTATTGGCAATTAATCAGGGAAAATGTGAAAACACCAACACCCAAATGGTAGACGGTATAGCACCACTAGCTGACGACGAATATCTTGACTACGACAAGGTTATTGCCAATTTCAAAATAGCAATGAAAGAAGTTGCACGTGTATATAACGAGTCGATGAACATAATCCACTACATGCACGACAAATACTACTACGAAAAAGCACAAATGGCACTGATAGACACCAACCCACGCATTAACATTGCCTATGGTATTGCAGGACTATCAATTGTTGCCGATTCATTATCGGCAATAAAGCACGCCAAGGTTAAGCCAATTCGCAACGAAGACGGTCTGACTGTGGACTTTCAAATAGAAGGTGATTTTCCAAAATACGGTAACGACGATGACCGAGTAGACCTAATAGCTCGCGACTTGGTAAGCCATTTCAGCGAGGAATTGACAAAACTACCGGTTTACAAAAATGCCAATCCTACCCTATCGGTACTTACCATCACCTCTAACGTGGTTTATGGCAAGAAAACAGGAGCAACTCCCGATGGCAGGGAAAAAGGCGTACCATTTGCGCCGGGAGCAAATCCTATGCATGGACGCGATACACACGGAGCAATAGCGTCCTTGAACTCGGTTGCAAAAATCAACTACGAGGACTCGCAGGACGGTATATCAAACACCTTTTCAATAGTACCTAAATCACTGGGAGCTAACGAAAGAGAAAGAATTTCCAATCTCGTGGCTGCACTTGACGGATATTTCGGAAAGAATGCGCAGCACCTAAATGTCAACGTTTTGAACCGCGAACTGTTGCAAGATGCAATGGAACACCCCGAAGAATATCCACAGTTGACAATCAGAGTTTCGGGATATGCAGTAAACTTCGTTCGCCTATCGCGCGAACAGCAACAAGAAGTGTTATCGCGCTCATTCCACGAAAGTATGTAAATTAGCAAGACTTAATGTTTTTCTATAAAAGACCTGCCATTTTAAAGAGGCAGGTCTTTTTATTATCTTTACACAAAAATCCCATATGTCTACAAGTATTGACACACTAAATGTTCACTCCATCGAATCTTTCGGCACACACGACGGGCCTGGAATAAGAATGGTGGTATTCTTGCAAGGTTGTAATATAAAGTGCTTATACTGTCACAACCCGGACACTATACCCTGCACAAACAATGAAGAAACAAGCATCGACGAATTGGTAAAACGAGCTGTCAATATGAAATCATATTTTGCCAACGAAGGAGGAGTAACAGTATCAGGAGGAGAGCCTCTGCTTCAAGCAAAAGCTCTTACCCCTTTCTTTAGAGAACTGAAAAACAAAGATATACACACGAACATCGATACCAATGGTTCTGTTTTTAATAGTCATGTAGTGGAGTTGCTTGACAAATACACCGATTTGGTAATGATAGACATCAAACACACCAACGAAGAGGGCTACAACAAACTGACAGGAGGCAACAGACTAGAACGAGTCTTGCAGCTTACCGAGCATCGAGAAAGGACTAAAAAGCCTTTCTGGCTTAGATATGTACTCATCCCCAACATCACCGACAATGAGGATGAGCTAATAAAACTCGGCGAGACATTCAAAGACTATAAATATTTAGAGAAGATAGAAATACAACCCTATCACCACCTTGGCATTCACAAATGGGAAGAGCTCGGCGAGGAATATCAACTTAAAGGCACAAAAGAAAATACCCCCGAACAGCTAAAAAGAGTAGAAGAACTACTTAAACCTTATTTTAGGGAGGTGAGGGTAAATTAAACCAAATATCATGAACCTATACACCCCACCACAAATATTAGACGAGGCCGGCAAACTGGCAATTGAGAAAGACAAATATTCGACAAAAAAAATACTAACTCTAGCCTTTTTAGCAGGAGTATATATCTCCTTTGGCGGAATGCTGGCACTACTGATGGGCGGAGGTGTCCCCGGTATTGCCGAAAATAATCCTGCAATATCAAAATTCTTGCTCGGAGCAGCTTTCCCCGTCGGGCTGATGCTTGTAGTGTTGGCAGGAGGAGAACTGTTTACGGGAAACAACGCCTACTTTATGCCAAACGTACTAAGCGGAAAACAAAAATTAGCAGTACCATTACGCAATTGGGCTTTGGTGTACATCGGCAATTTTATAGGTTGTATATTCACAGCCTATGTTCTGACCCATCTCACACAAGTAATAGGGAGTGAACCGTGGTCAGACTACATTGAGAAGATTGCCGTATCAAAAACTTCAAATCCTTTCTACAAAACACTACTCAAAGGCATCGGTGCAAACTGGCTGGTGTGCCTTGCCCTATGGATGGGAATGTCGGCAAAAAGCACGGCCGGAAAGATACTCGGTATCTGGTGGCCTGTAATGACCTTTGTAACATTGGGCTTCGAGCACTGCGTTGCCAACATGTATTTCATCCCTCTAGCCATATTTGAAGGTAGCGATATTTCGTGGATAGCATTCATTGTCGACAATCTAATTCCTGCCACCATCGGCAACATAATTGGCGGAGCGTTCTTCGTAGGTACACTTTATTGGTACGCCTATAAAAAGGACGAGAAAATTAACTAACACCCAAGCACCTCATTAGCATGAAACAATTAGCCTTACTCTTTATACTCGTGTCTGCTCTGACATTCAGCACAAATGCACAGAATGAAATAAACGGAGAAATAACCGACGAGATGTTTAAATCGATGCCAGAGCCTATCTACACCTCTATGACGGATGAGATTTGCGACTCCATCAAAGATTTAGACATGAATATGCCGATGGACGAACTCGGCAAGAAATTCTCAGCAGCTGTAAATCAGGCATATAAAAGTCATGCTGAGAAAATAGATATATTCCGTCAGCTTTATATTCAGCAAAAAAAACTCAATGCCAACGAAGTAAACACAATGATAGGCAAGGCATTGAATAAGAAGCTCGCCCCTAAGTGCGACAATTTTGTGATGATAAACTACAAATCCCTTGTCAGCAAACAATCGACAGTAACAACACCCTACTTCGAGAAAATCAGTAAAGAACTGTGCGACAAGCTCAAAAAGAACAAAAACAAGAGCTACAGCGAGCTTATGACGCTAATCAATTCCAACAAGCTATCGATAGCTCAGAAATACGAAGAAGGGATTAAGGCCGATTATCCGAGCGGTATTATGGATAACAATTTCAACAAAGAGCTAAACAGCTACCTAATGGAGAATTGCTATCTCTACTATAAGGTGTTTTTTATAAATCTGCAATAAAAAAGTAATTAAATGATACGTGAAGCCTGCGTAGAAAACTACGACCAAGCCCTAGCCGCCCACAAAAAAGGAGTGGAGCGCATAGAACTCTGCGACTATCTTGCCTGTGGAGGCACAACGCCATCCTTCGGCGTGATAAGAAAGAGCATCGAAAACATTGATACTCCCATAATGGTGATTATCAGACCCCGAGGCGGCGACTTTGTGTACAGCCAAGACGAAGTGGAAATAATGCTCGACGACATCAGAGTATGCAAGGAGCTTGGCGCACACGGCGTAGTTATCGGAGCACTGACGAAAGATAATCTGGTAGACACAGAGGCTACCAGCAAAATGCTTGAAGCAGCCCACCCCATGCAGGTGACCTACCACAAAGCATTCGACGAAATAGAAAACCAAGCATCGGCATTGGAAACTCTGATAGAACTGGGATGCCACAGAATACTGACATCGGGAGGCAAAGAAACAGCAATGGAAGGAGCAGAAAGACTAAAACAACTGACAGAACAAGCAGGAGACAGAATAATTATACTGACAGCCGGAAAGGTGACTAAAGAAAATCTACCCGAGCTGATGAAGCTAATTCCGGCAAAAGAGTTTCACGGCAAACTAATCGTTTAAAACCAAAATGACAAAAAGACTCAGAACAATGGCTATATCTATGGTTCTGGGAGGAGTCGTCGGTACAATATCGGCACTATTTCTCTACACTCTTGAAATTTCCACCGACTTCAGATAGAGCCACAAGTGGATTATATGGCTACTGCCACTGTCGGGACTCCTAATAAGCTTTATATACAAAAAATGGAGGGGGAATACCCGACAATCCGTCAATTCCAGGATACATAATGATGCTAAGTTCATCAATAAGTTCGGCGTTTAGAAACTCTCCATTGATGTAGCCTCCGCCTTCTAGAAGTATTTTCTTGAAGCCAAATTTTTCTCCGAGAACATCCATTGCTTTGGTAGTATCCTTTCCGTCTTTCCCTCCGAGGATATAAGAGATATTATTATCGCGTAAGTGTTGAAGATGTTTGTCCGACACTTGTTCGCTAATTATCGTGATGAAACTTTCATCCTTGTGAGCATCAAACAAAACTTTCCCTTTAGGGTCGATAATAATGATTGTACTGTTGCCGTCTCTTTTGCCAACAAAAGCATCTCTTTCCGCAGTTGGTTCTCCATTCTCATAATCAAAAGAATTAGGAAGGAAGTATTCCTGCACAGTTGAGCGCCCTATAACGATAGCTTCGTCTTCGAGCTTGTCACTAATTGTAAAGCAATGACTTGATACTTCTTCGCATTGGCTATGTTTTATACTAGTGAGGAATTTGTCATACTCCAAAATCAAGAGGGCTAAAACAGATCTGAAAAAACTTTCATTTGCATTCATCTGCTAATAAAGAATTTAAGAAAATAGTCCTGTCATTCTGAAAATATCCTCTCTCAGAATAAAAAAATTAGTAACTTTGTCGTGTAAAAACACGGCTTCAGATGATATACTCAATGACAGGTTTTGGTAAGTACGAATACGAATACCAAAACAAAAAGTTTTCAATAGAGATTAAGTCTCTAAAAAACAAGAACACATACATATTCTTGCGACTGACATCCATTATTCTAGACAAATAGATGCAAGTCAGAAAGGCAATTATGAGCAAGCTGAATCGAGGCAAAATAGAATGTTATATCACATGCTCTGTTCTTGCGGGAGACTCCCCCGCCACCATAGACCAAAATGTTGCGCTGAGCTATGTAGAGCAAATACGACCCATCTTATCAAAGCTTGACAATCAAGACATTACAGAGAAATCTTTACAAGCGATATTTAGACTGCCAGAAGTTATCAAAAACAAGGACCTCAGCCTTGAAAACGACGAATGGAGCAGCTTTCAAGAAGGTTTATCGTCTGCACTAAACAATATCAGCGAGTACAGGAAAGACGAGGGAGCAGCTTTAGCAGCAGACATCAGCTCAAATATCAGAGCGATTGACAAATTAAGGACACGATTACAAAATCACGATACAGAGCGAGTGGAAAAAGTTAGGCAAAAGCTGACAGACATGCTCAAAAGGCTAAATATATCAGACGGCTATAATGA
>JBKECW010000058.1:0-17578 GCA_047975005.1 Bacteroidales bacterium
AAAGGGAAGTAAAAATCTTCACCCCCGTCTATCTCCCATGCTGTAATAAACTTGCCCTCATCGTCTACATCAGAAGCAACGGACAAATCCGCCCCATAGCTCAAAGACGTAAATAATAAAAACAGAGATATACAGAAACTCCTTACCCTCAATCTCGAAAGACCCCATAATGCACCAATATCAAATTTCATAGAACAAATTACAATTATTTATAATTACATACAAGTTACCACTTCAACTCCACATGGGAATTGTAAAAAAAGAAGAAAAAAAACACAAATCACGAGCTTTTTTTACCACTTTTATCAGAAAATAAATATTATATCATCAATACATACAAATTATATCAAGACACTTGTGCATTCAACGTTTATCTATCGCTAAAATGCAAGCTTATACAACCTCAATATTGTGCAAAATTATACATTTCACCCCAAAAAATTCGTATTTTTCTTTGATTTTCTTCTCCAACACAAAAGGAGCAAAAAGGTCACAAACAATAAAAAGATACACCATTTCACACTTATCCTATATCATAAGTATTACAAGCTACTTTTATTAACATTCGTTAACCCCGACAGAGAGAATAAGGGTATCATTTTTTAACTTGATTTTAGGCCATATTAGCTAATCTCTAGTCAAGATAAAGGTCAAATCGGCTGTTCCGTCGGCTCCGGCACACATATCGTCGGCTCCGGCGCGATACTCAACCCTTACGCTCACCTTGTTGACATCGGGATTGTCGCCTATCACAGCACTCCAATAACCCTTGGCGTCGAACACCCAGCCGTCGTTTTCGTCATTTTTAAAATAAGGGGCTGCACTGACAGTTGTACCTTTTACTTCCGGTTCAGACTCATTCCACGTTCCGCTTTTTGAGATATACGGAATCATAGGGTTTAGTTTATATCCTTCATCTTTTAGCGACGAAGCGCATACAATTATTTTCTTGTTACTGAAGTTGGCATACCCACCGTCCGTCAGTCCATTCACATATATTTTGCCGTGTTCGGAGCCTACACAAAATCCCGTCTTCTCGTAGTGGTAAGTAAATACCGTAGCAGTATTCTTCTCAAGTTTGCTTACAGGAAAAACTTTCGGATTAGCTATTTTTACGCCCGAAGCATCCCACACCTCCACATTATTCAATGCCCTGTAAGGGATGTAGCTTATGATATTTATATCGTAATTATTGTCGACAAGGCACAGCTCCATTATAATATCGGGAACACGATGCGTAGTACAAACAGTAACACCAACAATGTTGCTGTTTGCAATCTCACGACAACCACCTTCCGCCTCACCATCAACGTTGGCAGCGACAACATAATAAGCAATAGACTGAGTAGGACTCACCGTAAAAATCAAAGCCTCACCCGTGCCGTCGACAACTACTCCTTGCGGAGTATGAGTGAGGGTGTCGTAAAGAGTGTATCTGACACCAAGCTCGCTGCCCGACAGCCTCAGCGTGACAATATCTCCGGCATGTATGGCAGTGTCGCTCCCAAGAGTAAAAGTTGATTTTGGGGCGGCAGAACCTCCGTCTTTTATATCCGTATCGGCATTGACAGACATATCACCGTCGCCCCAACCACTGTCTATCAAATTGGAGCGCGCATCTGCACCAACACAATATAGACTGTAACCACCGCTAAACGGAACGTTTCCTTTTGCCGTACCTGCCTCCACCTGCCTGTTCCAACCAATAAGCAAGGAGTCGTAGTTGACAATAGACAACTTTACCCAATCAAACATCCGAGCAGCGGAGCCTAGCGACGAAATATCCCAATCGCCAATATCCTGATCGAAAGCTGTGTCTCGATAAAACATTTCAGACATATCTGCAACCGCACCAGTTGCCGAAACCTCTGCCGTAGTACTATTATTATCGTCATCATAAGTCCAACTCAAGGGCTGTCCGCCGTTGTTGAATATCATATTATACATGTCTAGCCCATCACCAAAATCACTGCCCGAGAACATGTGAGACATATCTCGAACCTCGCTAACATTCCATTTGCCAATATCCTGATCGAAAGCATAAGCACTCTTAAACATCGACGACATGTCAGTAACACTGCCAACATCCCACGACGATATATCTTGATTGAACTTAAATGCCCACTCAAACATGGCTCGCATACTCCGAACCGTGCCGGTTGCCGACACCTCTGCTGTTGATGTATTACTGTCATCATCATAAGTCCACCTCAGAGACTGTCCTCCATTGGTGAAAGCATGTGCATCCAAAAACATCGAATCCATAACAGCAACCCTACTTACATTCCACGCTCCAATATCTTGATCGAAGACGTTGGCATACCTAAACATCGACGACATGTCAGTAACGCTTCCAACATTCCAAGTGCCAATAGGAATATTAAACAGTTGCGCCTCCCTGAACAACTCCCGCATATTCTCAACATTGCTGACATCCCAATTCTTGAACAAATCGTTACCTAAAAGGTTATGACAAAAAGCAAACATCCCTTCCATACTCCCAAGCAAACTTAAATCAGGAACATCCAAGGCCCTAACATTCACATTTACACAAGCATAAAAAGCCTTGTACATCGATGTCCATTTAGTACAACCCCACTGCTCCACCGAAAGAAGCTGCCTGTTGGGGCTCTCCCTTGTGGACTCCGACAAAATACGCGGGAAGCCTGACTCATTTCTGCTGTCGCCGTCTCCGTCTATATTGCCTATTATCTTGATTGTTAAAGTATCATCCTCTGTATTTTTATATGTGTGCGAACAAGATTTATTTGTCCCCTTAAACACATCACTCGTACCGTCGCCCCAGTAAATAGTAAAGTCGTAGCTCTCGCCCGCAACAGTCGGGATTGTTACAGTACCACCCTTCCTCACTCTCCATGTCGTAATAAAATAGTCCTGCTCAGATATTTTACACTGCTCTCGTTCGTCTTTCCCCCCGTCTATAATAGGAGGGCCGAACCAACCCCAGCCTTTAGAATTTAGGTATGCTCGCGCAGCCTCGCCCTCGCAATACATAGCTGCTCCTCCATGAAAGTTCACTCCTTTTCTAGTCGGATTTACCTCCAATAGTTTCTCCCATTGCTCTGCCCACGAAATGAGCAGAGCGTCGTAGTTACTTGTGGACATGGTTGTGCCAAAAAACAGCTGAGTGGCATCCTTCAGGCTGTCAATGTTCCACGATGCTAAATTTTGATCGAAAGATTCAACTCCCTTGAACATTAAACCCATCTGGCGAACTTTGCTCGTATTCCACTTGCTAATATCTTGATTAAAATGAAAGTCGCCTCTAAACAATCCTTTCATATTCTCAACATTAGAAACATCCCAAGAACCAAACTTCGATGTCCCTTTAAGAACAGAACAGCCCAAAAACGTTTCTTGCATATTTGTAACTTGCCTAAGATCTGGGACATCGCTCGCTGTAACATCCATATTTTTGCAGTTTGCAAATGCCTGATACATGGTCTTCCACTTAATGGCACCCCACTGTGTTACTTCCGCCAACTGATTTCTGTTAGCTCCATTCCCCACCCCATAAGTAGCCGAAAAATAGATGCAAGGAAAACCGTCGTCGCTATTGGCTTTTATTCTGATTTGATAATCCTTTGTTGCAAGGCTATCGGCTATTGTATATTCATGCATACAAGTTTTTCCCTTGCCACTAAAAGGCTCGATAGTGCCGTCGCCCCAATCTATCGTAAAATCATAGTGCATGGTGTCGTTAAGCGGAATATTGACAACACCTTTGCCTGCACTTGCAATAACGCTCCACCTAGTAACAAAGTAGCTATTGTCGTCTGCGCTATGACTCTCCTCCGCATAAACATCATACCACGCACTTATGAACTTGCCGGCATGCATAAATTGCAAATCCGCACCATAGCTAAAGCTAACAAACAACAAAAGCACAGGCATGCATAGACACACCTTGCCCAAATTCAGTAATCCTCCTCGCATAAATCATCATCCTTTACTAAATACTTAGTCTTAAAACATGTACATGACCCAACATGCAACACGCTATCTAAGCTACATCAATATGAAATAAACACAAGCACTCTCCCATAAAAATGCAGAAGACACAGTACCTCTACCCAAAAACCATGCAAACCCGGAATAAAAAAACTTTCTTTAATGCTAAAAAAGAAGAATAACGAACAAGACTTCCTCGCAGCAGACGAGGCAAGCCACTATCCGGCTCAAATAGGTTCTAATGCAGAGTGCAACAAGGATACAGATGCATTCTAGGAACAAATTTAAAAAAGGAAAAAACAAACAAGAAAGAGAGGGAGTTCTCAATGCAAGAACAAAAGAACGATGTAACTATCGCACAAGCCGCGCTTGCTGCATACAATACCGCCCTTCAAAGTGATTTGACATAACAAAGACGACAAAACGCACAGACACGCAGCAAGGTTGTAAATATTGTCTTCAATTATCTAAATTTTGAGAATATCAGATACTCGAATTTCTGGATATCAGACTAACAGCCATTGTTTTAATATTACGCTTTTGCAATTTTAGATGCTATGATAGAACAGCCAATCTATTGTCTTTCAATCATAATATCACAGCATTGTAGCATCGTTGTATCAGTTAACAGCCACCTCCTCCCCCTCCGGGTACTCCTCCTTCGCAGGAGGAGAGTTTTTAAATCCCCTCCTTCTTCAAGGAGGGGTGCCGCAGGCGGGGTGGTTTGTATTTTTATTATTCCTCCAGCTAAAGCAGAAGGTTATTCATTGACTAATATAACTCATTAAACTCTAAACAATTAAACTGCATTCATTATCGAGCCATCTTTTTCAAGCCTTTTGAGTTTTCCTTATCGGCAGGAACAATGCTCACTGCATATCCACCTGCAGGTGCTGAGTGCTGTTTTAACACCGTCTTGCTGTCTACAATATACTTGTTGATTGTGTATGCCTGTGGATTTTTCTTATAGTGTGCATCCTTTGCATCGGCGTAGACCGTTGCTACATAGTCCTTGCCTGTGTCAAGAAAGCCGAGGCTAATCTGCGAGTCGAAGCCTTTGTCGCCACACACATTGCCTACAAACCACTTGTCGCTGCCTTTCGCCTTGCGGGCAATAGTAAGATATTCGCCGGGTTCGGCTTCCAAATAGCAGCTTTCGTCCCAATCGATAGCAACATCCTTTATAAATTGAAAGGCGTCGGCAAATTTCTCGTAAGTCTCGGGAAAATCGGCTGCCATCTGCAAAGGGCTGTACATCACAACGTACAAGGCAAGCTGATTGGCAATAGTAGAGTTTACCCACGAATGGTTGTCGGGATTATATTGACTGACATCCATAGTGAAGATGCCCGGAGTATAGTCCATCGGCCCACCAATCTGACGAGTAAAAGGAAGAATCGTAGTATGATTTGGATTATTACCCCCAAACGCCTGATATTCAGTGCCACGAGCCGATTCGTTTCCAATCATATTGGGATAGGTTCTGCATAGACCCGTTGGGCGCACTGCCTCGTGGGCATTGACCATTATCTTGTAGTCTGCCGCTTTCTCTATTGCATAGTGATAGTGGTTCACCATCCACTGTCCGTAGTGGTGTTCCCCTCGTGGAATTATATCGCCAACATAGCCGCTCTTCACAGAGTTGTAGCCATTGTCGACCATAAACTGATAGGCAACATCGAGATGCCTTTCGTAGTTCCTTACAGACGACGATGTTTCGTGGTGCATCATCAGCCTCACTCCTTTCGACTTAGCATAGGCATTCAGCATCTTTACATCAAAGTCGGGATAAGGAGTAAGAAAGTCAAAAACATAATCCTTTGAATTGCCGAACCAATCTTCCCAACCTTCGTTCCAGCCCTCTACCAAAACCTCGTCAAAACCATTTGCTGCCGCAAAGTCAATATGGCGTTTCACGTTCTCGTTCGTAGCTCCATGTCTGCCGTTGGACTTAGCCTTCGAGTAATCAGTCTTGCCCAACTGCACACTCGAAAAGTCGTCGGTGTAAGCCCATGTACTCTTGCCGGTAATCATTTCCCACCAAACACCAATATATTTCACAGGCTTAATCCATTCTTTTGCATCTTCGATGGCACAAGGCTCATTGAGATTTAGAGTAATGCGTGAAGCTAGAATATCCGTAGCCTTCTCGCCGGCAATAATTGTACGCCACGGCGATGTACAAGGCGTTTGAAGATGCCCCTTATTGCCCTGTGCATCAGGAGTCAGATGCGAGGTGAACACCATCGTCTTATCATCAAAGTCAAGGTGCATGCAAGAGTAGTTTATCAATGCCGCTTCATGCAGGTTGATATAAAGACCATCGTCAGTTTTCATCATCAGTGCCGTCTGCACCCCTGTTTGGCTGAAAGGTGTTTGCGAGCTGTTGGGCGTTATTGCCGTACTCATCAGTCCTCGTATTTCGGAGAGCTTGCTTGTTGTGTAGTCATACTCCTGCGTGTCGTAATCGCCCGGCAGCCAGTTGGCAGTGTGGTCGCCTGCCATGGCAAATTGTGTTAGCTCTTCCTTGATTACAAAATAATTAAGATTCTCCTGCTGAGGAAACTCATAACGGAAGCCTAGCCCCGAATCAAACAAACGAAAACGAAGATTTACAAGCCTACTGCTCGACTTCTGCTCCAGCCTGATAAACAACTCATTATACTTGTTCCTGATTTTTGACTCCTCTCCCCAAATAGGCTCCCATGTCTCGTCGAATGAAGATTCTGCCTTACCCACTTCGCTAAAACCCGTGTGCAAGTCGGCAAGTTTCTTTTGCTCATCGGTAAGTTCCGCCACCGTGAAGTTGTCGAAAGTAGCAGGTGCAGTGCTGGGAAGCACTAACTCATAGCCCAGAGTACTTGGCAAGACGACATCCTTGCCTTTGTATTTAAGACTATAAGTCGGCTCGCCTTTTGACGAAAGACTAAACTGCATTTCAAAACTGCCGTTGGGCGATTTGATGCTCTGTCCCCAAGCCACCGACAAACATAGGACGACGGCTATCAGAATTAAGGAAATTTTTCTAATCATGTTGTTATATTTTTTTGATGTTACTTTTTATACTAGTTGTTAGTTTTAACAGTCGGGCAAGCACAAGGCATTGCCCCTACTAGACTCTAAACCTTAACAACTAAACAGTTCAACGATTCAACTCCAGTATCAATGCTTGGCGTGGAGCTATCTCCATGCTACCATCCACCTTAACTTCCTTGTTGTTGATTACATCTTTTGCCGAAAAACTGTCGGGCAATATCTCTCTATACTTATCCATACTCAGTGTGTACGCCTGAGAACTACGGTTTAGTACAACAAACACCCTATCGCCTTTCTCGTTGTAACGAATGTAGGTGTAGACCTGATTATTATTCTCGGGGACGAAGTGCATCAGCTTGCCATTGTGGACTACATCGCAGTTTTTACGCCATTTATTCAGCGTTTTCATAAAAGACAATGCCTCCTGCTGTTCGGCACTTAGTCCCTTATTAGCAAACACATCCACAGCATCACCTTTCCAACCACCGGGAAAATCACTGCGTATCTCGCCATGGTCGCCCGTACTGTCGGAAGCCAATATCTCCGTCCCGTAGTAGATTTGTGGAATACCACGAGTGGTGAGAATAAAGGCAATACCCATCTTATACAAATCCAAATCTTTACCTATCTGCGTGTAGAAACGGCTCATGTCGTGGTTGTCGGGAAAAATAACCAAGTCAAAAGGGTCGGGATATTGAAAATCCTTAGACAAAACCTCATACAATATCTTAAACTTACTGCCCCAGCCATCTTTGTTAGCAGAATCGGAAGTCAGGCTCTTCGCCAAAGCCTCCTGCAATGGAAAGTCCATCAAACTCGGCAAACAAGAGGTATAGCCATCGCTGTTTTGCTTACCACGCTGCCAGTAGGACACAATAGCAGGGTCGTTAACCCATTCTTCGCCCACGATGTTCATATTGGGATATTCCTCCATAATTGCACATGACCAGTCAGTCATAAACTGTGCATCCGAATAAGGATAGGTGTCCTGGCGAATACCTGCCAATCCCAAATACTCAATCCACCAAATACTGTTTTGGATTAAATAGGTAGACATATAATTGTTACGTTGATTGAGATCGGGCATTACCGACACAAACCAGCCATCGCTGAACATCCGCCTGTCGTAGTCTGAAGCGTGAATATCCTGTACAACATTATGAATATGAGAGGTCTGCATAAACTCCCCACCATTGTTAATCCAATCTTTAAATGGCAAATCGCTCATCCACCAATGATTTGAACCACAATGATTTACAATAACATCCATTATCACTTTTATACCGTCCTTGCGTGCGGCATCCACCATTTGCTTATATTCTTCATTACTCCCATAGCGAGAATCGGTTTTGTAGTAGTCGGTGGTAGCATAGCCATGATAGGAGTGGTCGTCCATATCGTTTTCAAGAAGTGGATTAAGCCAAATTGCCGTAAAACCCATATCCTTGATATAGTCTAGGTGCTTTTCTATCCCCTTGATGTCGCCACCATGCCGTCCGCCCCATTTTGAACGGTCTGCCTGCTCCTTCAAGTCCGAATTATTATCGTTGGAGTAATCGCCGTTAGCAAAGCGGTCGGGAGTTATCAAATAAATCACATCCGACTTATCAAAACCCTGAATATTAGTAGCATTATTAACTCGTGCTTTTAACTCATAACGATACTTTGTCTTTGTCTTATCTGCTCTTGTCAGCTCTATTTCAAAGCTCTGAGCGGCGGAGCCATCGTCAATTATCAAGTCGACAAACAAGTAGTTCGGACTGTCGGCAGAGCTGACTTTTGTAATTTTTACACCCTCTGCTCCTTGCAGACTTAGCTCAGAGCCCTTGATGCCCTTATCGTGAATCATAATCTGCAACTTGGGATTTTTCATCCCAACCCACCAAAATGCAGGCTCTACTCGCTGAGAAAAACCGACAAGAGCCAAGCTGACAAGTACTAAGGATATTATTATTTTGTTTTTCATTTCTATCGAGACTCAGATTTTTAGATACTCATATTTTCTGATATTAGACTGTCAGCCTTTTTTAATTAACAACACTCCAGACCGCATAGCTGTTGGGCGCAACCGTGATAGTTACAAATCCATCTTTGCCCACAACTGTCGGTTCGGTCAGATATTTAAGGGCATTCCCCGTATAATCGTATATCTCAGTGCCTTCCTCCCATTTTGTGCGAACAATGTGAGTCTTTGCTCCACTGCTGATATTGAAATAGGATATAAGTCCGGGATTGTTGTCATTTCCCTCTCTCTCAGCGATATACTCATATTTACTACTGAAAAGAATATCCAAATCACCGCAAGCTATGGTTTTATTTATTTTGATGAGTGTGTTCAATGCCTGTTTGTCTAGTTTCTCCTCATAATCGGAATAGAAAAGCGTCGAATATTTAAAGTGTGTCAGCATGTAAGCATAAGCCAATGGCTTGAATTTAACATCGATATAACCGTCGTAGGCAGCATCCCTATCGTCGGTATCGTGATTTGCCATAAAACCGACTGCCATCTCCATATTACGATTTACTAAGCCCTCGTTGAGCAAAACTGTCAAATCACGCTGTGAGTCAAAAGCCTTCTCAACATTATAAAACGCTGCAAAATCAAATGCCTTAGAACCCGAAGCCTCTACCCATGCTTCCAAAACATCGGGATTGCCATCCCAATTCTCGCCAACAGAGAACATATTGCCCGTAGCCTCATTCCACGCTTTATTCACTTCGGGAGCATAGCCTTTCACATAGTCAAAACGCCATCCGTCGATGCCAAGCTCGTTTTTATAGTACTTTGCTACGGAATTATCATCTGTCCAAAGCTGAGCTCTCACATAGGCAGAATTTAAGTCCAGATTCTTATCATTGTAGAAAAGATAGCTGTCGTCGTAGGGCTTAAAACTCTCCCAGTTGCGGTTGAAACGTCCAGACTTGTTAGTGCCTGCTTCGGGAGTGAATAGCGTATAGTAGTCTTTACCATCACGCCCATTGACTTCCAATGCCCCACCACCATTATGATTTATCACTATGTCGGCAAGCACTTCCATCCCATTATCGTGAATAGCTTTTATAAGCGACAGTAGTTCTGCCTTCGAGCCAAAACGGGTCTCAACAGTGCCATACTGCTCATATTCGCCCAAATCGAAATAGTCCGAAACATCGTAGCCCATAGAGTAGCCACCCGACTCCGACTTGGCAAACTGTGGTAGCCAAACTCTGTCAACACCCGCCTCTGCCCAGTCATCAACTTCATTTTCAATAAATTCCCACCAAATCCCCCCGGCAGGAACATCCCAAAAGAAGGACTGCATCATCACCTCAGAGCCGCTACTCCATTGGTCCAAGTTGCTCAGTGGGACTTCTTCGACAACGTTGTTGTCGCTTAACACTCCGTTATCCTCGTCATTGCAAGCAGCAATGCCAAGGATGAGCATCAAGCCAAAAGCTATATATTCTATTTGTTTCTTCATTTTTATCGATATTCAGATTTTTTGAATATTAGACTAACAGCTTTAAACTATTAAAGTCTAAACCTATATTTATAACAGCTACCACCTCCCCCTTCGGGTACTCCTCCTCTTGAAGGAGGAGTGTTTCTAAAATCCCATCCTTTTGAAGTAGAGGTGCCGCAGGCGGAGTGGTTATTTCTTTTTATAATCATCCGTCTGTGTGCAGTTAGGCTCTACTGCATATAGCCTACTGCATGGAAATTTCATCTGTTTATTCTTTTACCTCAACTTTGTATGTAATCTGCGCAGGATTTCTCATGTCCAATGTGATATTGTAAGTCCCTGCTGTTACAGCAATATTGTCGCCCCCATTATCGGCAATTCCATCGACAGCATCGTCAACCTTAGTGTCTCCATAATTCAAATCCCAGCCATCGTTGGCTCTAAACTTAATTTCACCATCGGTAAGAGTGATGTTGTTAAGTTCCAACAATCCGTTACTTGCATTAAATGTCATATCCGTATCATTATCCCAGCCGCCGGGAGTTGCATCACCGATAAGCCCCCATGAGTTAGCTGTTGCCTCCCAAGCCTTAGCCTCCGCTGTCCATGTCATGTCGGTAATATTTGCAGTAAGAAGATATGAACCGGCAGTACTTCCAAGCTTCAAATTGCCCGCTCCTGAATCGTCGCTTAAAGCTCCTGACAGTCCGCTTGTTGCCCCTGCATCGCCGTAGTTTGGTCCGTCCCAATTTGCTTGGGCTGTAAACTTAAACTCCTCGCCACCGGCAGGGAAATTAACATAGCCCTTGTATATGCCGTCGTTGTCCATCGAATATACCTGATAAGTATTGGCAGGGTCCCAACCTTGATGTCCGCCCGGAACATACAAAACAGGTATTCCTGGTTTCTCTGTAGACCCGCCATAAACAATTACAGAGCTTGTTACTTTTGCAGAATAGTACTCTATTCTTGTACCTACTGTTTGCTTCACTCGCGTCAGCACATCGACTTTAGTATTAGGCTCTGTAATCCCTAAAGTTACAAGAGCTGTGTTGAGAGCAGCTTCACTCACCTCTACAGGCTGAGCTGCATAGGGACCTACAAGTATAGGCTCAAGCTCGCTGTCTTTAGTGTTTACCTCCACATAGTATTCGGAAGGTCCTACTGCCACATCATTGGGACTAGTCCAACTAAAAGTCTCCCATGTCTTATCGGCAGTCTCTTCTCTCAAAATATAAGAGCCTCCCGACTCGGGTGCTATAAGAGATATGCTAGTCTCTCCCGTAGTATTATCACCATCCTTTATAAAAGGACCATCGTTGTCGTCAGTACAAGCCGCAAAGGCAATGCCTATAAGTGCTAGTAAGATGTATTTTATATTCTTCTTCATGTGTTTATATTTTTACAATAAGCTGTAAGCCTACCGCATGGACGTTTTATCTGTTTATTTATTAATAACCGGGTGTCGGCTTCATATTCTCATTGGCATTTAAAATTGACGTAGGTATAGGAAATAGCTTGTATTTGCTGTCAACTGCTTTCCCTTCTTTTGTACCGCCTTTAAATGTCCATAAATAATCTGCCGAAGTGAATAATCCGTAACGGATTAGATCCGTCCTACGGAAGCCCTCAAAATAAAGCTCTCTCGCACGCTCGTCAAGAACATAGTTCAAATCTATTGACGATACCGTAGACGCATTCGCTCTGCTCCTCAACTCGTTTACATACGACACTGCTGTTGCTCCACTGCCACCGGCTCCGCCTCGCAATACTGCTTCTGCATAGTTAAGATAAATCTCGCCCATTCTTATAAGAGGATAGTCTGTGTCTGCAAAGACTTTTCCCGGATCGCTAGTGTTGCCACCATCCGTACGAACATTGGTAAACTTATAGCTCCCGTAGCCTTGCTCGTCTTGAGAGATATTGTCTATAGTGAATATTCTACCCTCTGAGGTGCTTGCAAACATTGCTCGTGCATCGCTCCATGCCGTCGGACTACCGCCGTCAGAGGCTGTTGCCGTAAACATACCGACAAGCTCAGGCGTTACCTTATTTCCATTCCAACCTCCGGCAATGCCCATCTTTTCGGTACTCATGCCCGTAAGCCAATTGGCACACACAAGGAATGTTGTGCCTCCGTATGTCTGCGAATTATTACCATCGTAGTTTGCCGTGAAAATCATCTCTTTTTGTGCCCCGTTAGTATTATTGTCAGCACAAAACAATTCATCGTACGCTGAACCATTACTGTTAGCATCCGTCGTATTTATGGAGTACGAAGAAGCGATAACCTTGTCGCTATAAGTAATACATTCATCATACTTACTCTCGCCAGTATAAACCTCAGCATTCAGATACAACCTCGACAACAATGCCCATGCCGCTACTTGGTCAACACGCCCATATTCGTTGGTTCCGCTCGCTTTCAATATATCGGCAAGCTCTACAAGTTCTGACTCTACAAAGTTGAAAATCTCCTTTCTTGTCTTTTGCTCGGGCAAACTCTCGCTCACCTGTGTCTCCAAAGGAACGTCGCCATACAAATCCATCAGATAATAGTAAGCAAAAGCTCTTATAAAACGAGCCTCTGCAATAAAATACTGAACCTCGCTATCGCCAGAAAGTGCTTGTGCATTCTCAATGAAAGAGTTACAGAAAGATACTGTTTGTCCCAAACGATAGTACATACCCTCGTTAAAGCCATTTCCTGCTCCCCAACTCATAGTATTAAAATTAGGTAAGCCCACATCAGCAAATCCATTAACAGTAAGGTCGGCAGGCAATTCATTCATCATAAACAGCAAACGTGTAAATGATGTTGTTCCCTCGTCTATCCCTGCTATATCGGCAGAACCCGCAGGTCCTTGCTGTCCTGTAATTGCAAGCGAAGCATAGAGCTTTGCCAATGCCTTCTTGGCCTGTGCCGATGTTTCAAAAACATCGACCTCAGTCAGCGAGTTCTCACTTTGTGGCTCTTGATCCAAATCGCCAAAGCAACTCGACATAAACATTGTAAACACAATGCAAAGTCCGTATATATAATATTGTCTTCTCATTTTTTTATTTTTTTGTTGCAAACTATCGTCCACATATTAAAAATTAAGTGTCAAGCCCATAGTATAAATTGTCGGTATGCTATAAAAATTACCGTCGATACCGCCATTCTCAGGATCTACTCCATCATATCCGGTAATGGTAAACACATTCTGCACAGAGCCGTAAACCCTTAAATCCATAAACTTGAGTTTGTCCTTTGGAATACGATAACCCAAAGTGATATTATCCAGTTTTATGAACGATGCATTTTGTATATACAAATCGCTAACAACCTGATTATCATTACCACTAATAAACTTGCCATTGTAAAAGAAGGTATTTCGGTTTGACAAAGCATTTTGTGCAAATGCCGGCTGTGCCGAATTGTTGGCAGCAGCAATATCCATATACGAATAGTTATCGAGATTTGCTCGTGCCGTCATCGAAAAATCCCAATTCTTATAATTCAGACTTGTGAACAAACCAAACACCCACGAAGGATCTGCATTGTGGTAGACATAACGGTCGGATTCGTTGATTACTCCATCGCTGTTTCTGTCTACAAATACATTCTCTATCGGATTGCCGTCCTCATCGTACGCCTGCTCATATACATAAAATGAATTGGCAGCTTCCCCCTCTCTCCTAACCTGAACGTAAGTGCCGGTGCCACTTGATGCCGCACCTACCAGCTCCTCGTTGGGCAAGTGAGTGATTTCGTTTTTGTTGTAGCTCGCATTGAAACCCAAGTCCCAATTGAAATTCTCATTCCTAACAAGCCCGTAGTTGATAGCAAATTCTACTCCCGAGTTCTTTATATCACCAATATTGGCTTCTACCGTAGAACCGAAATTGGTAAAGGGATCTAAGCGTTGAAGTGCTATCAAATCACGAGTATATTTTATGTAGTAGTCGACAGAACCCGTCAATCGCTCGTCCCAAAATCCATAGTCGATACCTGCATTATAGGTCTCGCCAACCTCCCACGACAGGTTCTTATTAGTTACCTCAGGACGATAAGTATCAGTAAATCCATCGCCTATCTGATACTGACCTTGATTGTTTACTGAGGAGGTATAACGTGTCAGATATTTGTAATTACCCAAGTTGCCGACGTTACCCATCTGCCCGTAGCCCAAACGTAGTTTTAAATTAGATAAGGAGCCCGCATTATTCATAAACTCCTCCTCTGAAATTCTCCATGCAAACGATGCCGACGGGAAAATCCCCCACCTATCGTCAGGATTTAATTTTGACGAGGCATCTGCCCTGACTGTTGCCGTAAACAAATACCTGTCTTTATAGGTATAATTAGCTCTTGCAAAGAAGGATATAAGCACATCTTCGTCAATTGAAGGGACTTGAATATCGTGTGTATTCAAAGCCTCATCGGTATAAATACTGTATGTCTCCGTTGCACTCCTAAAATAGAAACTCTGATAGGCATAACCGCCCGTTGCATTTATCTTATGGTCGCCGACGGTCTTGTCGTATGTGAGATATAAATCCAACAACTTGTTTTCGTTCATTGCGTCCGTATAGCTCTGCTCGTTTGTACGACCTACCTCATTATCTATCCATCCGTCCAACAGATATTGCTCCATATCAGAAGAAGCTCGGTCGTAGCCCATGTTAACGGTGGCGGTAATATCAGGAAAAAAATGAAGTTTATAGTCAAATTTCGCATTACCGATAAAACGGTTAACCTTAGACAAGTCCTCTCGTTCATATAGCAACATCAAAGGGTTAGCCGGAGTATTGGGATTACGCACACCCGGCTGACTATACCACGTGGTGTATGCTCCGTTTTCGTCGTATATCGACTGAGTGGGGTCGAAAGCTGCTGCCGCCCCAATAGCATCACGATTAGCAAAATCATTTGCTACATGTGTGTACTTAGCATTAAATTCAGTCTTTAAGTGATTGTCGAAAAAGCGAGGCGTTATATTTAAACTGCTCGTAAACCTGTCCATCTTGTCAGTTCGCAAAATTCCCTCTTGGGATATATAACCCACAGATGCACGAATAGGTACTTTGCCGATGCTTCCCAGAACACTGAGATTATTGTCAGAACTAACAGCGGTTTGGTATATCTCATCTTGCCAATTGGTGTTACTTGTCCCCAACCTGCCTACATCAGAAGCTGTTCCATATTCATTGACAAAGTCTCTAAACTGACCTGCATCCATAACAGACACATAATTACGTGGTTGTGAAATCATCAGCTTCGTGTCGAAAGTAACTTTCAGCGGTTGATTTGCCTTTCCCTCTTTGGTAGTGATGATAATTACTCCATTCGATGCACGAGAACCGTAAATAGCCGTTGCTGACGCATCTTTCAAAATAGTCATGCTTTCAATATCATTGGGGTTCAGATTTTCAAGAATATTTCTCGAACCTCCAATGTTGCCAAATGCCAATGGTACATCGTCAATAATAATCAAAGGCTCAGTAGTTAATGAAAGCGAGCCTGTCCCTCTTATCTTGATAGAACCTCCTCCTCCGGGTGCTCCACCATTGTTGGGAGTGATTGATACTCCAGTAGTGCGACCCTGCAACAAGTTCTCCGCCGTGATGGCAGGTGCATTATTAAAATCATCCTCATTCAATGCCGTAACCGAGCCTGTGGCATCTTTCTTCTTTACCTGTCCGTAGCCAATTACCATAACCTCCTCTAAGGACTCCGCAGATTCACTCATGCTGACATTCATGTATCCACCATTATAAACAAGAGTCTGAGTTCCAAAGCCGATAAACGAAAATCTAAGGCTTGCCCCTAGTTCTACCTGCACTTCAAACTCTCCATTGCTGTCGCTCAGTGCTCCTTTACTCGTTCCTTCTACAAAGATAGCAACTCCCGTAAGCGGCTCGCCCGTGGCAGCTTCTAAAACCTTACCTTTTGCCACACTCTGCGCATATGCCTCGCTACTTAGCAAGAATAACGAAAGGGCAATCAGTACTAACTTTGATAATATCATTTGTTTCATATATCAAGATTTAATGTTAGAATCATATTTTCCGTGTCTCATATAGCTCAAATACCAATATTTAACTTTTTGTTCATGACAAATATACTATATAGTTAAATACCTTGTACACAGCTAAATTCCTCCCATTGCATGCAAACGATTGCGCAAACGTTTGCATGGACAATACTTAACTATGTTTATTTTTAATTAACTTTACGGAGAGAAAAACATAGGCTTATAGCGAAGAAATAAATATAAATGAGCAAAGGAAGAATAACAATAAAGGATATTGCCAGAGAACTAAACATCTCGGCATCAACAGTTTCCAGAGCACTGAAAGATCACCCGGACATCAGCAAGAAAACTATCGACGCCGTGCATGAATTGGCAAACAGATATAACTATACTCCAAACACATTAGCTATCAATCTAAAACATAGCCGCTCAAACAATATTGGAGTTAGCATTCCCAAAATTTCGCATCTCTATTTTGCATCAGTCATCGAGGGCATAGAGGAATATGCCGAACAAAAAGGCTACAACATATTCGTGATGCAAGCGGACGAAAACATGGAGAAGGAGAAGAAAAATATTGATGTTTTCATAAAGGGGCAAGTAGCAGGAGTTCTCTGCTCGTTTAGCAAAACAACCCAAGACTTCGATCATTTCCAAAATCTAAAAGAGAACAATATACCACTAGTGTTTTTCGACAGAGTATGCCACGACATTGAGTCCTCCTCTGTAACATCCGATGATTTAAAAGGAGCATTCTCAGCTGTGTCGCACATGATTAAAACCGGCTGTAAGAATATTGCCATCCTGCATTCGCCCGTACACCTCAACATTACTGAAAACCGAATAAATGGATACACACTTGCCTACAAGCAGGCAGGAATGGAAGTAGATGAGCGTCTTATAATTCTCTGCGACACCAGGGGTAAGGCTCTGAAAATCGTTCCCAAACTATTAAAAAAATTTCCTGACATAGACGGTATATTCGCGGTGAACGATATGATTGCCTCGGGAGCACTGACCGCTGTAAAAAAACTTGGATATAAAGTTCCCAAGGATATTTCAATATGCGGTTTTTCAAGTGGTATAATATCCGAAGTAACCGACCCT